>NZ_JADDIL010000083.1:0-41034 GCF_020826795.1 Microtetraspora sp. AC03309
CAGCGTCAGCACCAGAGGCAGCGCCAGCACGTGATCAACAACATCCGCATCCGCCAGCCGGAGCAGCCGCGGGAGCGTGAGGTCAGGGAGAACCGGGGCTTCGACATCCCGGCTGACGTCCTCGCCCAGCTCGTCGCGGCTCGCGGTGGCAACGGTGGCAACGGGGGCGCGATCGCCGGCGGCGGCAACAACAACGCCAACGGCGGCAACGGCGGAAACGGCAACGCCGCAGGCGTCTCCGCATTCAACGCGATTCCCATCCAGGCCCAGTGAGACCGCCGAACCGGTCGGTCTCACCCGATTGAAGTTCGGTGGCGTGCGCCGTTGCCGCATTCAAAGGCCGGTAGGAGGAACGGCGGGGGGGGCGTATCGATCCGCAGGGCCTGAACGTCCACGAATCGGTTGGCTCTTGCCATCTGGTGGAGGACCGCGAACGAACCTGCCGGCTCATATGGGAACTGGCCTGCTGATCTACACCAGAGCGCCCCGCCACCCTTCGTCAGGGCGCGGGGCGCTCGACTGTGTGCGAGCGCCCCGCTGCTGGGGCCAGCCGTGTACGCCGATGCCGTGGCCGGACATCCAGAAGTCGACACCTTCGGCCGTGTACGGCACCGTGTTGTCCGGCAGCATGTCCGGTGGCGCCCACATGAGCTTGGCGCACCTGCCCGGTTCGGCGTTCACGACCTCGCCCTCCCGGCGGGAGGCGGTGAAGAACACCCCCATGCGCGGCCGTCCTTCCGGCGAGCAAGGCGGGGTCGGCGGTCATGTGCGGGTGGCGGTGATCAGACGGCGGGCGCCCTGGTGGAGAAGGTCGGCGGCGACGCGGGAGCCGAGGGTGGCCGGATCGTCGACGTCGCCCCACGCGTGGGAGCGGACGAACTGCGAACCGTCGCGGTTGAACACCATCCCGTACAGGCTCAGCTGCCCGCCTGCGGTGGTGGAGGCGTATCCGGCGATCGGGGAGTCGCAGTGGCCGTGCAGCATGTGGAGCATCGTCCGCTCGGCGAGGATGTGCCTGGCTGTGGCCGGGTGGTTGAGTTCGTCGAGCAGTCGCATCACGGGGGTGTCCGCCTGGCGAGCCTGGACGCCGAGGACGCCGGCGCCGACCGCCGGGACCATCGACACCGCGCCCTCGCCGGAAGGACGGAAGTCGATCACGTCATGGACGTCGTCCCGCTGACCCGGACTACCTCCGCGACTGCTGGCGGTATCGACCGGGGGCCAAGCCGTACTCTCGTTTGAACGCTTTGGCGAAGGCGAATTCGGAGGTGTACCCGGTGCACTGCCCGACGGTCTGCACCGGTTTGTCAGTGTCGCGCAGCAGTTGCGCCGCCAGGGTCATCCGCCACCAGGTCAGGTAGCCCAGCGGCGGTTTGCCGACCAGCGAGGTGAACCGGCGGGAGAAGGCCGCCCTCGACAGTCCGGCTTTCGCGCCCAGCGCTTCGACCGTCCACTGCCCGGCGGGTTCCTGGTGGATGTGGCGCAGCGCTGCGGTGATCGCCGGGTCGCGCAGCGTCGCGGCCCACCCGGTGGCCGGGCCATCGTCGGCTCGCTCGTCGAGCCAGGCCCGCAGTATGTAGAGCAGCATGATGTCCAGCAGGGCCGACACGACCGCTTCGGTTCCGTGGTCGGGGTTGGCGATCTCGTCGCCGAGCAGGTTGACGGCAGCATGTAGCGGCGTGCGGTGGCCGAGACGTGCCGGCAGGTGGATGACCTCGGGCAGTTCCTCGAACAGTGGATGTGGCCGGGTTTGGTCGAGCGTGTATGCGCCGCACAGCAGGATCGTCGTGGCCCTCTCGCCGTCGTCGGCGCTCGGCGCTATCTCCCGCAGGGAGGCCGAGGGTGCGCCCGTCAGGGGTGTCGACGGGCTGTCGGCCAGAGCGTGCCCGCAACCGTGCGGCAGGCACACCACATCGCCCACGCTCAGGGCGATCGCGGCGCCCTCCGGCGGGATCAGCCAGCATGTCCCTTCCAGCACCACATGGAAGCCGGCCCCGGAGAACGGCTCGGCCCGCACTCCCCACGGAGCGTGCTTGCGGATCTCAGTGGAATGCGGGCGCCCCGTACGCATGACACCGATTGCATCGCTGAGCACATCCATCGCCAGATCGTATCGCAGTCCGCCACCCGGCAAGACGATCAGATATGAAACGGAGACAGTGAGCCATGGGGAGCGGCTCCTGACCTCCCTACGCTGAGTGCGTCAAACAGATTGACCGATCGGTCTACCAGAAGGGCATGACATGAGCCAGTACACCGCGACCGCGACCGCGACCGGCCGCGACGGCCGCGCCTTCAGTTCGGACGGCAAGTTGAACGTTGAGCTGGCCCTCCAGAAGGAGTTGGGCGGCACCGGCGACGGCACCAACCCCGAGCAACTCTTCGCGGCGGGCTATGCGGCCTGCTTCGCCACTTCCATGCAGCTGGTGGCGCAGAAGAAGAAGATCGACGTCTCGGGCATGTCGGTCACCGCCGAGGTCGGCCTCGTCCCCAACGGCCAAGGCGGCTTCCAGCTCGAAGTCAGCCTGCGGACGAAGCTGCCGGAGAGCATGCCCCGGAATATCGGTCGCGAGCTCATCGAGGCCACCCACCAGGTTTGCCCGTACTCCAACGCCACGCGCGGCAACATCCCGGTCGAGCTGCTCGCCGAGTAGCCACCACCCGCTGGATGCCACCTGGACCGCAACCGCCGGAGTCCGCGATCCAGGTGGCGTCGTCTTTCCCGGTTGCCCCACGAATCTGGACGAACAACCCGAGTCGGAGCATGGGCATGACAGAGACATTCACCTCATCCGCCTCCAGGCTGGATCCCGCCGGGACCGGCGCTGGCGCCGCCACGGGCGGACGCGTCAGAAACGCGGCGCTGCCGCTCTTCGTCGTGTGCGCGGTGCAGTTCCTCGACGCGATGGACATCGCGACCATGGGTCCCGCCCTACCGCAGATCCAACGGGAACTGGGCATGACGCCTGACGCCCTGCAATGGGTGGTGAGTGCCTACACGCTCGGCTTCGGCAGCACACTGCTGCTGGGCGGCCGGCTGGCCGACCTCTTCGACCGTAAGAACCGTATGAGTGGGCTACGAGGCACAGGAAATGCACGCCGCGGTTAACGAGATCCGCACCCAGCTCGGTCGCCCTTCCATCACCTTGGGAGCGATTCGCCAGGTCGAGCACGCGGTCGCGGTCCACTACCAGGGCGATGCCTACAACGAGCAGTACGCGGCACGATGCGCCGCCCTAGCGCTTAAGGAGGACTGACGATGGCTTACTCGTCTCACGGCCACTGGTTCGGCCCTGGCACCCCTGGGGTGGCCTGATGACCGGAGCAATGCTTGAGATCTGTGGATCGGCCGGGAAGGGGTGTACCTTCCCGATGATCATGTAGGTCTCATGCATGACCGACGCGCCAACGTCGGTCGGGAAGGCACACCCGTGCTCACCGTAGTCCCTGACCCCACCGACGGCGACCGCCGTACCGCAGACGGCCCGGTCTCCTCCTCGCTGATCGACGAGATCGTCCGCGAGGGCGCCCGCAGGATGCTCGCCGAAGCCCTCAAAGCCGAGGTCGACGCCTACATCGCCCAGTTCACCGACCAGCGCGACGAGGCCGGGCGCGTCTGGTCGTCCGCAACGGCTACCACCAGCCGCGGGAAGTGCTCACCGCGGCCGGCGCGATCGAGGTCAAAGCGCCACGCGTCAACGACAAGCAAACCGATGAGGTCACCGGCGAACGCAAGCGGTTCTCCTCGGCGATCCTGCCGCCCTGGGCGCGCAAGACACCGAAGGTCAGCGAGGTGCTGCCGCTGCTGTACCTGCATGGCTTGTCCAGCGGGGACTTCGTGCCGGCGCTGGGGCAGTTCCTCGGCTCCACGGCCGGGCTGTCGGCGCCGGTGATCACCCGGTTGACCGAGCAGTGGAATGCCGAGCAGCGTGCCTTCGCCGCCCGCGACCTGTCGAAGGGGGAACCTCAGAGTGAAGACCGGGGTATGTGGGCAGGGGCCAGCGTTGCCACCAACCAAGACCTGTCCGGGCTATTCCTCGTCAGAGCTGCCGAATTGTATCTGCGGAAGGGCGGCCGCTTCGGGTTTGTCATGCCGCTGGCCACGCTGTCTCGGCGCCAGTTCGCCGGACTCCGCACCGGGCAATTCCACGCGCCAGGACATCAGACCTTGCTGGCGTACGACGTGCCATGGGATCTTGACCTCGTCAAGCCCTCGTTCTTCCCAGTGCCCGCATCGGTCATCTTCGGAGAATGCGTGGCGGATTCGCCGAGGGCTCTGGACCAATCCGCAGAGCTTTGGTCCGGTCGCCTACCGACAGCCAACGCGTCGATTCAAGTGGCGCGCACGCGCCTCGTACGAACCACGCAGGAGACGGCCTCCGGAGAGGGCGGAACGACCTCGCCGTACGCGGCCCGTTTCGTGGAGGGGGCCGCAGTCGTCCCGCGCGTCCTGCTCATCGTTGAGAACCAGCCTGCTCCACCGCTCGGAGCTGGCGCGGGTCGAGTCGCGGTAGCTAGTCGACGCAGTCCGAAGGAAAAGCCGCCCTGGAAGGAGCTGCCTTCTCTCTCCGGAATGGTGGAGCGTCAATTCGTGCGGCCTTTGCTGGTCGGTGACTCGGTCCTGCCCTACGCGATCCGGGAACGACTGCGGGTTATCGTGCCGTGGGATGGTCAACGAATCCTCCACGGCGGCGACGAGCGACTCGACCTCTATCCGGGCCTAGCGCAATGGTGGCGAGAAGCTGAGCGCTTGTGGATGAAGCATAGATCAAGTAAGCGTTTGGGAAGCGGCTCGACTTCCGCCGCGGTCTGTCCATGCAGTTCCCGACTCCCGAACACCGGATTGCCTACTCCGCGAGCGGCATGTACCTCGCTGCAGCTCGTGTGAGCGACCCTTCGGCCGTAATCGAGCACGTTCTGTATTGGGGTGTAGCGGCTAGCCTTGAAGAAGCGCGATTCGTCGTGGCTGTTTTGAACAGTGAGACCATGACGGCCCGCGTTCGGCCGTTGCAGGCGCGCGGTGAGCACAACCCCCGCCACTTCGATAAGTACGTCTGGCAGGTGCCAGTGCCGCTTTACGGCCCTGATGACGAGCGACACCAGTAACTCGCCGCGCTCGCCGAGAAGGCCGAGGCCATGGTCAGCACACTAGACCTGCCGCAGGGCGTGTCCTTTGAAGCGCTGCGGCGCCGAGTACGCGAGGCATCGGCGTCCTCCGACACAGGGCGTCGCATCGAGGAGACAGTAGCTGCGATTCTGGGGAATCCGCTCTAGCCGGACCTGACGGCAGGATTTGCTTTTTTAGCTGGTCGCTGCCATTTTCATTACATCACGCCTGACCGGTTCATGCTACTGAGAAATCCTCGATGCTTACGGTTGACGCTCACCTGCTCCCATGACAACGTCAGTTAGCGAGGGTAATGGGACCGATTCCCTCTTCCTGCCAAAAGGCCTTGGCGTCCGCATTCGGCCCCGTTCAGCAGCCGGGCGGAAGCCTTGAGAGGAGATTCATTGTTTCAGGAGCAGATCGGCGGCAACAAGACGGCGGCGCAACCGTTCGTCACGGCCGATGGCTGGGTCTGGTTCATAGCGACGCAGCGCAACGAACTCTGGCGCGTGCGGGCCGACGGCACCCAGCTGTCCCAGCCCGGCGGCAACTTCGCCAATTCGACGCCGTTCGTCACGCCCGACGGCTGGGTCTGGTTCCAGGGGACGAACAACCGCCTGTACAAAATGCGGACCGACGGCAGCCAGAAGCAAACGTTCAGCAACTACACCATCGCCTCCTCGCCTGTCGTTACCGCCGACGGCTGGGTCTGGTTCCAGGGGACGGGGGCGAGCCAGCTCTGGCGCATGCGGACCGATGGCAGCCAGCTGTCCCAGCCCGGCAACAACTTAACTAGCTCGCCGCCGTTCGTTACCGCCGACGGCTGGGTCTGGTTCCGGGCAACGAACAACGGCCTGTGGCGCATGCGGAGCGACGGCAGCGAACTGTCCAGGCCCGGCAACAACTCCACCAATTCGACGCCGTTCGTTACCGCCGACGGCTGGGTCTGGTTCCAGGCAACGAACAACAGCCTGTGGCGCATGCGGGCCGATGGCAGCCAGCTGTCCAGGCCCGGCAACAACTCCTGCTTGGGCTCGCCTACGGTCACCGTCGACGGCTGGGTGTGGTTCCGGGCAACGAACAACAGCCTGTGGCGGATGCTCAGCGATGGAAGCCAGCTCACCTCCGTCGACGGCAACTCCACGTTGTGCACTCCGGTAGTCCCAGCCATGGGCTTCGCCAATGGCGTGGTCGGCGAATGGGTGTACTTTCAGGGAACAGGAAACCAGCTCCTGCGGGACTTCGTGCCGGCCAGCGACCTGAAAACTGAGGAAGGGACGCCAGCGTATTACGTGCTCACGGTCGCCTACGCGCCGCCAGGCACCGAGGGCGGCGGCAGCAGCTCTTCCGTGCAGTACGCCGGCGGCAGCTCGACCGGCACGACTACCACGACGAGCGAGTCGTTCAAGAACGGAACGAAAGTCGAAGCCAGCGGAGGGGACAAAGCGACGCTCGGCGGTGACTTCTCGGCATCCCGCAGCGAAACCAACACTTCCGCGCTAGAGATCACCAAGAGCCAGACCTATACACTTGAGATGTCAGGCCCGGCCAAGGACGGCATCAATCATGACTACGACGCCTTCCTGCTCTTGCTCAACCCAACCGTGACGGCGCAGCAGTACCCGCAGGACATCGTCCTCTGGAGCATGGGCACCGAAACAGCCACTGCCATGATCTACCTGGTCTACGCCGGCTGGCTCAAGGGCACGACGCCCATGCCACCCGGGATCAAGGCCTCCCTCGACGCGCGTGGCCTCACGCAGCACGACTACGACCAGATCCTTTCCACTGATCCTTTCGCCCGCGGCTCGGGAGCAATCGACCCGGAACGCTTCCTCCCCACCCTGCAGAGCTTCCCCTACAGCCCGCCGCTTGACCCCCAGAGCGAGCCTGCAAAGTTCACTGTCGCGTTGTCAAGCGCAAACGTCCAGACCGATACCCACGAAGTGCAAACCGAGTACACCGTGGGCATGTCAAAGGGCATCAGCTTCCTCAAAAAGAGCAACGAGCTCACCTGGACGAGCACGAGCTCAGAGGAGAAGAGCGAAGCCCACTCGCAATCAGCGACCGCGACAGTGGGCGGCCCGGCGTACGGATACCAGGGCCCGGCCACTGTCCTGGTCTACTGGGACACGCTGTACAGATCCTTCATGTTCGCATTTCCCACTACGTCCGCCTCGCATGTAGGAACGTTGAGCGACGAGTCCGGCCAGCCACTCGCCTACGAGCCGGTCACGCTCACCGTCGGCGGCCACCAGTTCAGCACCTTCACCGACGGGCTAGGCGAGTACCGGTTCTACGGCACACCCGCTGGCCAGGGCACGATCACCTCCGGAGCCCGTCAGATACAGGTCGAGCTGGGCGGCTAACGGCACAGTCGGATATCAGAACTGTCCGAATGCCGGGTGCACGGGCGGGCAGCTGTAGGCCAGCCCGCAAATCGGAGCGTCATCGGCTGCGGCAGCGACCAGCGCATACGCTGATCCGTGCGGAACTGGTAAGAGGCCGCCACGCTCGTCGACGGCCGTCCCGAGCTGGCCCTTGTTGCCAGGGGCGGTATCGACGCCCAGCGCGACGCCGGCCAGCGCTTCAACTTCAACCCTGTCTCCCGGCCGCGCAACACGGGTGGTCACCATAAAACTAGACGATAGGGCTCTTCCCGTTCGTCCGGTCACGCCCTCTCGGGTCATGCAGGCAGGCGGGCCGCGGTGCTGGCCCACCTGCGATAAGCGGGCATACTGCACTTTTAGACTAGCTGCGCCGCCAGCCCGTTCCCCGGGTGACGGCGGCACAGCTAGCGGTGCGCCCCTCGGGGTGGTGCGGCGCCGTCCGGTACCGATGAATCACGCGGTGCATCCAGGCTCAGATTCTGAGAGTTGCCAATCTATTGGGAGGAATAGCGAACATCCTCTTCATAGCGATCAAGCCTTCCTTGGGTCACTGCACGATCTTGCTGAGCGCGGTCTCGTACGCCTGCGCGTCGGTTGGCGGAAGATCCTTGGAGATGCGCAAGACGACGTTGCCCACCTGGTAGGTGTACTCGCCCAGCATGGGGCTCGCCTTGGCGAGGGTCTGGATGTAGTTGGCGCGTGTCTGGGCCGCGTCAGCGTCTTGGAACACCTCCACTCCGCCGCCGAGGTTGATGTCACCCGGCTTGCCACCTGCCCCCGCCGCCCGCTCGTGGGTGAACGCCGCCTTGCTGGTGTAGCCGTTGGGGCGGCCGAGAAGCTTGTTCGGGTCGTTCTCTTCGGTGTAGGTCACGGTGAGAGCGGCCGGCAGGCCCCGCGCGGCCAACTCAGAGACGATGTCAGCGGCGTCCCTGTCGGTGCTGACGCCGCCGCAGGCGGTCAGGAGGGCGGCCAGCATTTAATACAGCCACCGATTGCCTTTGACAGCCAACGGATGAGATCTGCTCTTACCTCAGTAACCTCATAGAGCCTCATACAGCCGAGGACAGCCGATCATCCCGGGATCGGTAGGGTTGGACCCATGAGCACGCCTGCGGAACGCTACGCCGCCTTCCGTGAGCAGCAGGCCGGTAGCGGGCCCGCCCTCACCTCGTTCCGGGGTCTGTACGACTTCGCCCTCGACGAGTTCCAGATCGACGCCTGTCAGGCCCTGGAGGCCGGTGACGGTGTCCTGGTCGCCGCCCCGACCGGGTCCGGCAAGACCGTGGTCGGGGAGTTCGCCGTCCATCTCGCCCTGGAGCAGGGCCGCAAGTGCTTCTACACGACGCCCATCAAGGCCCTGTCGAACCAGAAGTACAACGACCTCGTCCGCCGCTACGGCGCGGCCAAGGTCGGCCTGCTGACCGGGGACAACAGCGTCAACGGCGAGGCGCCGATCGTGGTCATGACCACCGAGGTCCTGCGCAACATGCTCTACGCGGGGTCCGGCACGCTCGCCGGTCTCGGTTACGTGGTCATGGACGAGGTGCACTACCTCGCCGACCGGTTCCGCGGCGCCGTCTGGGAAGAGGTGATCATCCACCTGCCCGAGTCGGTGCGGGTGGTCGCGCTCTCCGCGACGGTCAGCAACGCCGAAGAGTTCGGCGAGTGGCTCGGCGAGGTCCGCGGCGACACCACGGTCATCGTCGACGAGCACCGTCCCGTGCCGCTCTGGCAGCACATGCTGGTCGGTAACCGCCTGTACGACCTGTTCGCCAACGAGGGTGACGGCGTGCTGCGCATCAACCCCAACCTCATGCGGATCTCCCGTGACGAGGTGCGGCTGGCGCAGGCCCGGGGCCGCCGGGGGTACACCCGGCCGAGGCGCGGCCCGGCCCCGCACCGGCCGGACATCATCGAGAAGCTCGACGCGGAGGGGCTGCTGCCCGCGATCACGTTCATCTTCTCCCGCGCCGGGTGCGACACCGCCGTCATGCAGTGCCTGTACGCCGGTCTGCGGCTGACGACGGAGCGGGAGCGGCACGAGATCCGCCAGATCGTCGACGAGCGCACGGCCCACCTACCGGACGAGGATCTCGCGGTCCTCGGCTACCTGGAGTGGCGCGACTGCCTGGAGCGCGGCCTCGCCGCGCACCACGCGGGCATGCTGCCCGCGTTCAAGGAGGTCGTGGAGGAGCTGTTCACCAAGGGCCTGGTCAAGGCGGTGTTCGCGACCGAGACCCTGGCCCTGGGCATCAACATGCCCGCGCGGTCGGTGGTCATCGAGAAGCTCGACAAGTGGAACGGCGAGACCCACGCCGACCTGACCCCGGGGGAGTACACCCAGCTGACCGGTCGCGCCGGGCGGCGCGGCATCGACGTCGAGGGTCACGCCGTCGTGGTGTGGCAGCCCGGCATGGACCCGGTTGGCGTCGCCGGGCTCGCCAGCACCCGTACGTACCCGCTGCGCTCCAGCTTTCGCCCGTCGTACAACATGGCGGTCAACCTCGTCGGGCAGGTCGGCCGGGCCCGTGCCCGCGCGTTGCTGGAGGACTCGTTCGCCCAGTTCCAGGCCGACCGGGCGGTCGTCGGGCTGGCCCGCCAGCTGCGCAAGTCCGAGCAGGCGCTCGAGGGCTACGCCGAGGCCATGACGTGTCACCTCGGCGACTTCCAGGAGTACGCGGGGCTGCGCAGGCGGCTGTCGGACCGGGAGGCCGAGCTGTCCCGCCAGCGCGGGGCCGCCCGCAGGGCGCAGGCCGTGCAGTCCCTGGAGGAGTTGAAGCCGGGAGACGTCATCCGGGTCCCCGGCGGGCGGCGCGCGGGGCTGGCGGTGGTCCTCGACCCGGGGGTCAACGTCCGGGGCGAAGGGCCCTCCCCGCTCGTGCTCACCGCGGGCAAGCAGGTCAAGCGGCTGTCCCCGGCCGACTTCCCGGTGCCGGTGGAGCCGGTCGAGTGGATCAGGATCCCCAAGGGGTTCAACGCGCGGGCCCCGAAGGAGCGGGCCAACCTCGTCTCGACCATGCACGCCAAGATCGGCGACCGTGATCTCGGCAAGCCGCCCCGCGCCAAGGACCACGCGGCCGAGGACGAGGAGATCCTGCGGCTGAGGCGGCAGCTGAGGCAGCATCCCTGCCACGGCTGCGACGAACGCGAGGACCACGCGCGATGGGCCGAGCGGTACCACAAGCTGCTGCGCGAGACCGAGGTCCTGCGCCGCAGGGTCGAGGGCCGGTCCCACGTCATCGCCCGGACCTTCGACCGGGTGTGCGGCGTGCTCGACCAGCTCGGCTACCTGGAGGGCGAGACCGTCACCCAGGAGGGGCGGCGGCTGGCCAAGCTCTACACCGAGCTGGACCTGCTCACCGCCGAGTGCCTGCGCGCGGGCCTGTGGGAGACGCTGGACCCGGCGGAGCTCGCCGCCTGCGTGTCGTCACTGATCTACGAGTCGCGGCAGTCCGACGACGCCCGCAGCCCGCGCATCCCGGCCGGCGCCGCCAAGGAGGCGCTGGCGGCCATGATCCGGCTCTGGGGCGAGCTGGAGTCCATCGAGGAGGACCACGGACTGTCGTTCATCAGGGAGCCCGACCTCGGGTTCGCCTGGGTGGCGTTCCGGTGGGCCAAGGGGCACAGCCTCGACGCCGTTCTCACCGACGGCGATCTCGCGGCCGGCGACCTGGTCCGCTGGATGAAGCAACTGCTCGACCTCCTCGGCCAGCTCAGGGACGCCGCGCCGGTCGGAAGCAAGGTCAAGGAGAACGCGAACAAGGCCATCGACGCGCTGCGCCGGGGCGTGGTCGCGTACTCCTCGGTCAACTGATCGGCGGCGAACTGACCGCCCGGTCGGGGGCGTGTAGCGGCCAGTTCGCGCACAGTAACCGCAGGGCAAGGTTCTCGGGTGATCTGGGTGGAAATCTCCCTACAACAAGCCCCGCAGTCCCTGGAGGTAGGGATGTTCGCTCTCCTCGCCGCGCTCTTCTTCCTCGCAGCACTGGTCTTCGCCATCGGCGGCTGGGCCGTCGGCGCCGTCCTCACGGTGACCACGCTCGGCGTCGCCGGACTGTTCTTCCTCGCGCTGCACCTCGGCGGGTACGGCACGAGCTGGAGCCTGAAGAAGTAGCCTCCCGCGGCTATCGCACCGGAAAACGCGCGGGCCCCGAGGACACTCGTCCTCGGGGCCCGTCGCCGTGATCCCATGTGACGGCTGACGGCTGACGGATGGCGGCGGATGACGCCTGGTGGCGCGTGCCGGGCGCGCGTGGCGGCGGCGGGGTCAGGTCGCGGCGCGCGAGGAGAGCGCGGAGAGGAGCCGGTTCAGCGGACCGTCCAGGCCGTACCTGTCGGCGAGGGCCACCAGGCGGTCGGGGTCGAGGGGCGCGGTGGGGCAGGCCAGGCCGGTGTCGGGAACCGGCGCGTCGTGCGCCACCTTCACCACGGCGGGCGCGACGTTCAGGTAGTCGCGAGCGGCCGCCAGCTTGGCCCGCGCTCCGGCGGGGAAGCCCTCCTGGACCCCCTCGTCCAGGGTGGCGATCAGCTTGTCGAGCGAGCCGAACCGGCTGATCAGCGTGGCCGCCGTCTTCTCGCCGACACCCGGCACGCCGGGGAGGCCGTCACTGGGGTCGCCGCGCAGCGTCGCGAAGTCCGCGTAGCCCCGGCCGGGAATCCCGTACTTATGGGCGACAAATCCCTCATCCACCGTCTGAAGGTTACGAATGCCTCTTACTGTGTAAAGGACCCGGCAGGGCTTGGCGTCGTCCACGAGCTGGAACAGGTCGCGGTCCCCGGTGACGATGTCCACCGCCCCGGCCTCCCGGTACGTCAGCGTCCCGATGACGTCGTCGGCCTCGTATCCGTCGGCGGCGAGCCGCGCGATGCCGACCGCGTCGAGGATCTCCTCGATCACGGGGATCTGGGGCACGAGGGTGTCCGGCACCTCCTCCTCGTCGCCCGTCGCGACGCGGTGCGCCTTGTACGTGGGAATCGCCGCGACCCGGAAGGCGGGCCGCCAGTCGGCGTCCATGCAGGCGGCGAGCCGCGTGGGCGAGTGGTCGCGCACCAGGGTGGCGATCATGTCGATGAGCCCGCGTACGGCGTTGACCGGCATGCCGTCCGGCGCGGTCATCGACTCCGGCACGCCGTAGAACGCGCGGAAGTAGAGCGAAGGGGTGTCGAGAAGCATCAGCACCCGTCCATCATGGCCAGAGAGCGGGTCCGCCGGGCTCACCGGGGAGGGAAATCCTCTCCCGGTCGCGTTTCCGGGTCCCGGTGGCGCCTAGCCGTCGAGGACCCCGACCGCGAGGAGGCAGGTGTCGTCCTCCGGGTTGGGACCGCCGAGCGCGTCGAGGAGCCGGTCGAGACCGGGATCGAGGTCGTCGTGCCCCGAGATCGTCTCCGCCGCCCCCAGGGTGAGGGCCAGGCCCTCGTCGATGTCGCGCGAGCGCCGCTCCACCAGGCCGTCGGTGAACATCAGCAGCAGGTCGTCGGGGTGGAGCAGGATCTCCGCCACGCTGTACCGCGGGCCGGGCGCGGCGCCGAGGACCATGCCCTGCGGCGGCTGGAGCTGGCGGGCGACGCCGTCCCGGACGAGGATCGGGGACAGGTGGCCCGCCTGGGCCCAGGTGAAGACGCGGGTCGCCGGGTCGAAACGGCCGATGATCACGGTCGCGGTGGTCTCGTCGAGGCGGCTGAGCACGAGCTCGTTGAGCCACGCCAGCAGCCGGTCCGGGGACGCGCCCGTCATGGTCAGCCCCACCAGGGCGTGCCGGAGTTGAGCCATCTGCGCGATGGCGGGCAGCCCGTGACCGGAGACGTCGCCGATCGCGAGGAGCATCCGGCCGTCGGGCAACTGGGCCGCCTCGTACCAGTCGCCTCCGAGGCTGGCCGCTTTCTCCGCCGGGACGTAGCGGACCGCGACCCGCGCGTGCGGCAGGTCGATCGAGCCGCCGGGCTCGGGCAGGATCGCGTCCCGCAGCGCCAGTGTGATGGTGCGGTCCTCGGCGGCCTGCTCGCGTACTTCGAGAAGCTGCGTCCGCAGCCGGTCCACGATCTCCGTGGTCGTCGCGGGGACCACTGCGCGTTCGCCGGTGAAGGGAGGGCATGGCCCGGCGCCGCCAGCTACGGCGATCATGTGAACAGCTCCTCGAGCAGGAAGGGATGTGGAACGGAAAGTGATTGTTCCGACGCGCAGCGTAGCATCGCGAGACCGTTTCACGTACCGCGGGGGTGGGGCCCTGACCAGCCTCGGGCCGGTACCTGGTGTGTGCCGGCCCCGTGCTCATCGTTAGATTGGAGCGCGTGACAACGACGTCCTCTGATCTCTATCCCGTGTCCCGCCTCGCCGCCGTTCAGGAGGCGACCGCGGCCGCCGGTCTCGGCGCGCTGCTGCTGACGCCCGGACCCGACCTGCGCTACGTCACCGGCTACGACGCGCTGCCCCTGGAGCGGCTCACCTGCCTCGTCGTCCCCGCCTCCGGAGAGCCGTTCATGATGGTTCCCCGGCTCGAACTGGCGGCCGCCGAGCACTCGCCCGCCTCGCGGCTCGGCGTCGAGTTCGTCGCCTGGGACGAGACGGACGACCCGTACGGCCAGGTCGCGCATCGGCTGGGGTCCCTGTCCAAGGTGGGTCTCGCCGACAGGATGTGGGCGCTGCAGTCACTGCGGTTCCGCGACGCGATGCCCGGGGTCGAGCAGGTGCTGGCCGGGAGTGTGCTGAGCCCCCTGCGCGCGCGCAAGTCCCCGGCCGAGGCCGCGGCGCTGCGGGCCGCGGGCGCCGCCATCGACGCCGTCCACGCCCAGGTGCCGCGGTTCCTCAAGGCGGGCCGCAGCGAGCGCGGGGTGGGCCGGGACATCGCCGAGGCGATCCTCGCCGCCGGGCATGTCACGGTCGACTTCGTGATCGTCGGCTCCGGCCCGAACGGCGCCAGCCCGCACCACGAGGTGTCCGATCGGGTCATCCAGCCGGGCGACGCCGTGGTGGTGGACATCGGCGGCACAATGCCGAGCGGCTACTGCTCGGACTCCACCCGGGTCTACTGCGTCGGTGAGCCGTCACCCGAGTTCGTGAAGTACTACGAGGTGCTCAAGGACGCCCAGGAGGCGGCCTGCGCCCACGTACGGCCCGGCGTGACCTGTGAGTCCGTGGACGCCGCCGCCCGTGACGTGATCACGGAGGCCGGTTACGGCGAGTACTTCATCCACCGGACCGGGCACGGCATCGGCCTGGAGACCCACGAGGACCCGTACATCGTCTCCGGCAACACGGCCCTGATGGAGCCGGGATTCGCCTTCTCCGTCGAGCCCGGGATCTACCTCCCCGGCAAGCACGGCGCGCGCATCGAGGACATCATGATCTGCGGGGAGACCGAGGGAGAGCGACTCAACCACTCCACGCGTGACCTCGTCATCGTGTGACACCTCTGCGCACTGATGGCGGTCAGGCTCACAATCGGGGCGGCCGGTGATCCGGCCACCCCGATCGCGAAGCCGTACCCCACATCGGGCGCGCCATCGCGGGTCAGCGCGCGGTGGCGTCCTGTATCCGATCCAGAGCACGCCGCAGGTGGCGGCGCCGCTCGCCATCCTCCGCGAACGCCCGCCAGCCGCCGAAGTAGTTCAGTCGCAGGTCGCCGGCGAGGGCCGCTTCCAGCAACGGGGCAGCCCCGGCGGCGGGGGCGCCGATCTCGCCGAGATATCCGATCGCGGCAGCCATGACCGGGGTGACCTTGCCCTCCGGGAGCGCCTGGATCGTCTGGAGCAGGACCGGAACGGCGTCGGTGGGATCGCCGGTGACCCGCCACAGCGCGTGGGCGGCCTCCACTCGCTCCCAGTCACCGATGTCGGTCAGGGATCGGCGCAGCGGCTCCTCATGGCGCGCGGCCAACGGACCGAAGTCGGCCAGGAGTCTGAGGGCCTTGTTCGATCGGCCCTGCTCCAGAGCGGCGCCGATCATGGCCAGCGCCGGTTCGGCGTCGCCGGTGACCCGCCACAACGCCCATGCGGTGGTGACCCGCTCGACGCCGGACAGGTGCCCCGTCGCAGTCCGCGGCGGTCTGCGCAGGGCGGGCAGGGCCGATTCGGCGTCGGGGCCGATGGCGCCGAGCGCCGCGGCGGCCCACAGGCGCGCGTCGCCGTCGAGCAGACTCCTCAGCTCCGGTACGGCGGGCGCCGCCGACGCTCCCCACGCTTCCAGAGTTTGGGCGAGGACACGTCGCAGTTCGACGTTGTCAGCCCGGCGCAGGAGATCGCGTACGGCGGGTACGAGGACGTCGGCCCATCCCTCAAGCCGTCCGAGCAGCTCGTGCAGACCCGGAAGGGCGGTCATGTACGGGGACGTGCCGAAGAGGTTGGCCGACCGCGGGAACCTGACGCCACCCGTGGACAGCTGGTCGAGAAGGCCGGGACGGGCGCGCCGATCACCGGCCCACGCCAGCCCCCACAACGCGATGTCGGCGATGCGGGCCTCCCCGCGACGGGACAGTCGCGTCTCATCCGCCAGCATGGCGGCCAGCCGGTCCAGGTGCGGCCCTGCCTCGCCGCTGGCGACGAGCAGGTGCAGCGCGAACGCGCGGACCGTCGCGTCGGGGTCGTCGAGGTGCTCGACCAGCGGAGGGAGCAGTTCGGGCAGCGCGGACAGCCAGGTGCTCAGGACGACGCCCGCCGCCTTCACCCCACCGATCCGCACCTGCGGGTCGCGATGCGCCGGCATCCTGGTGGCGAAGCGGATGCGTGCCCGGCAGTGCCCGCCCAGCTCGTGGTCGATACCCCAGACCAGTGACTCGGGTGTGCCCCCGTACCACGGGTTGTGCCGCCAGGCCGCGAGATCACCCTCGCGGACGGCGCCGCAGACCAGGTCGATGTCCTCGGCCAGGCGGCCGAGCGCCATCGTCGCCGCCAGCTGTACCTGAGGCTCGCGATGCTCCCGCAGGCCTTGCAGCCAGGTCGCGCCGTACGGGGACAGCTTGCCCGCGGCGAGCACCAGCCCGAGCCGTACGGTCAGGTCGGGTTCGGCCGGCCACCTGGCGCGCAATCGATCCACGACCGTCTCGGCCTGTGGGCGCGCGGCCCCGAGCGCCCACGTCGTCATCCGCCGTACGTGGACGTCGGCGTCGTCGAGTGACTCCAGCAGCGGAGGTATGGATGCCGCCCACGCCTCCGGCCAAGCCGGATCGACCCCTCGCCCCCTGAGCTCTCCGGCCTCGTTCAAGGAGTTGATCCGGGAACGGACTGATGCGACGATCTCGGCGATCGGTCGCATGTCGTACGCGAACAGGTGCCGGGACCATCGGCCCGAACTGTGAAGGAAAGGTGGGGGCGTGATCCTGGACGGTGGCCCTGAGGCCGATATCCCGGGTCGAGTGCCGGTGGGAGACTCGCTGACGCATCCACTCGCAGAGGTGCTGGACGGAGTCGGCAGGGGCGAGTACCCGGACGCGGACGGCTCCGTGCGCGTCCTGCGCCAGCCGAACGACCGCGACTGCGGTGTGATCGCCTTCACCGGGCACAGCGTGGTCTTCGCGGACGTGGACCCCGCGTGGGCGCGCGGGTTGCTTCCCGGCGACGATCTGTCCGCGCCGCTGAACCCGCCGTTCCTCAGCGCTCTGGAGAAGCGGACCGGGCGCAGCGTGAACAACGTGGACATGCTGGTGGTGGCCGGTCCGCTGGCCGGTCCGCCCCCGGTGTCCCTCACCGAACTCGCCGATCCCGACCATCCCCGGGTGCGCCGTGCCGTACGGCATCGCGACGGGGTGCGGGTGTGGCGGGCGGAGGGCGGGATCGTGCTGCTGGGCCGGGGCGTGGCCGGCCGGTGGGAGATCGCGGTGGAGGTCGATCCCGGGTATCGGGGCCGGGGGCTCGGCGCGCGGCTCGCCCGTGCCGGGCGGCACCTGCTCGGCGAAGGACGGGTGGTGTGGGCCCAGATCGCTCCGGGGAACGCGGCCAGCGTGCGGGCCTTCCTGTCCGCCGGGTTCACCCCCGTCGGCGCCGAGGCCCTGCTCGTCCCGGCCGCCGACGTGTGAGAACCGACGGTCAGGCGGCCTCGGCGCCCGGTGTGGCGCCGATGGCGTCCGCGAGAGGCGCGGGCAGGGGATAGGGACGTTCGGCCGGTAGCAGGCCGGTCACGTCCCGCCCGTTCCGGAGGGCGGCGTGGATGTCGCGCACCCGGCCGGTGACGTCGGTGATCCCGAGGATCCACTCGTCGACATAGCGGTGGACGGCCTCGCCGGACAGGCCGATCTGGATGGATCGGTGCGGCAGGGCGTTGTGGTGCGCGTCGCGTTCCGGGTCCCACTGGATCCGGACCGGGCTGTGCCGCAGCCGCTCCGCCCAGGCCGTCGGGTCGGTGCCGTCGTGGTGGCTGAGGCAGGCGTGCCCGAGCGCCCACTCGAACCCGGCACGGGAGATCTCGACGGCCAGGACGCGGGTCTGCCCGGGTTTGGCGGCCCAGCCGCAGCGATACATCATCCAGAGGAACGAGGGCTTGATCCACGTCATGCGCTCCCGCTTGAACGGCGGGACGAACCGTCGCGCGGTAACGGCGGGTTCGGCGATCACCGGGTCGTACGCCTGATAGACGGTGACGGACTCCTCGGAGTAGGCGGCACGGATCTGCCGATAGGGCACGTTCATACCGATCAGCGTCGCGAATCGGCACGTCACCGGGCAAACGCATTTTTCACCTGAAAGCCTGATTGATCGGGACGGCCCAGGTGGGACGAACGGGACAGGTCGCGTCGGCGAGGAAAGACGCTCTTGGCCGGTACACGGGCGGCGTTGCACCATCGGTGCATGGCGGCCCTGGCTCCCGGCGATCCGCGCCGGCTCGGTGACTACTGGCTCGCCGGGCGGCTGGGCGAGGGCGGCCAGGGAGTCGTCTACGAGGCCTACGACGCGACGGGCCGCCGGGTGGCCGTCAAGGTGCTGCGGGCGGACGACGGCGCCGGCATGCGGGCCAGGTTCGCCAAGGAGGCCGCCGCCGCGCGGAAGGTGTCGCCGTTCTGCACCGCCAGAGTGATCGAGGCCGACCTCGACGCGGCCCTGCCGTACATCGTCAGCGAGTACGTGGGCGGGCCGAGCCTGCGGCAGGCCGTGGAGCGGGACGGGCCGTACGAGGAGGACCGGCTCTACCGGCTGGCCACCGGTGTGGCGACCGCGCTCGCGGCCATCCACCAGGCGTCGGTCATTCACCGCGATCTCAAGCCGGACAACGTGCTCATCGGCCCCGACGGACCACGGGTGATCGACTTCGGGATCGCCCGCACCCGGGAGATGTCCCTCACGACCACCGGGCGCGTGGCCGGGACCCCGGCGTTCATGGCCCCGGAGAGCGTCCTCGGGCAGCGGGCGGGCCCGGCGGTCGACATCTGGGCGTGGGGCGCCGTGACGGCCTTCGCCGCGACCGGGCGCGAGCCGTTCGGAGGGGACGGCATCGCGTCCCTCTTCCACGGCATCCTGGGCGCGGAACCCGACCTCTCCATGATCGAGGAGCCGCTGCGCGGCCTGGTCGCCGCCGCCATGGCCAAGGACCCGCGCGACCGGCCGACCGCCAGGTCGCTGCTGCTCGGCCTCGTCGGCGGCAGGAACGAACTGGCGCTGCTGCTCGCGGCGGGCACCCGTACGGCGGAGCTGGTCCGGCCCCCCGCCGGCACGTCGCCGCCGTCGCTCGCCGCGCTGGCCGAGGACGCCTACTCCGGACTCGGCCCCGCGGACCGTGCGCTGGTGCCGAGGATCCTGCTCCGCATGGTCACGCCGGGGGAGGGCGAGGACGACCTGCCGAGGAAGATTCACCCCGGCGAACTCCTCGACGGCGTGGTCGGCCCGGCGACGGCCGAGCGCGTGCTGTCCGGGTTCGCCCGGATGGACGTGGTGGCGCGCGAGGGCGACGCCGTCTCCCTCGCGAACGCGGCCCTGCCGCGCGCATGGCCCCGGATGCGCGAGTGGATCGACGCGGACAGGGACGGCCTGCGGATCCACCGGCAACTCGGCGACGCGGCGGGGATGTGGGACCGGCACGGCCGCCGCCCCGGCGATCTCTACCAGGGCACCGCGCTGGAGACGGCGGTCGCCTGGGCCGCCACCGGGCGCCAGCACGTCACGCTCAACCTGCTGGAGAGCGCCTTCCTCGACGCGTCCCTCGCGCTGGGCCGGGTGCGGGGCCGCCGCAGGCGCCAGCTCACCGGGGCGCTCTCCGCGCTGCTCGTCCTGGTGCTGGCGTCGGCGGTGGTCGCGGTGGTCCAGGGGGCGGCCGCCGCCCGGCAGCGTGACGTCGCCGCCGCGCGGCAGACCGCGGCGCGGGCGGACTCGCTGCGGTCGGCGGACCCGGCCAGGGCGATGCTGCTGAGCGTCGCCGCGTGGCGGCTCGCCCCCGTGTCGGAGGCACGCGCCGCGCTGTACAGCTCGCTCGCCCAGCGTGAGCACAGCGTGTCACCGCCGCCGAAGGTGACCGCGGAGGCGCGGTTCGGCCTCAGCGGCGACGGGCGGACCCTCGCCGTCGTCGACCAGGACCGGGCGGTGCTGTGGGACGTGGCCGCCGGCCGGGAGCGGGGCGCCGTCTCCGGCGTCGGCCGTGCCGTACGGGACGTGGCGCTGAGCCGGGACGGGAGGTGGCTCGCGGTCGCGGGGGAGCGCTCGGTGCGCGTCTGGGATCTCGTGTCGCGGCGGCCCGCGGGCTCGGAGATCGGCCAGGTGGCGCGGTGGCTGGACTTCAGCCCGAGCGGGCGGTCGCTCGGCCTGGTGACCGAGGGCGGCAGGTGGCAGATCTGGGACACCGCCGAGGGCACCCGGATGGTCGACCGGGCGGACGCCGGGGTCGAGGCCGTGGCGATGTCGTACGACGACCGGCTGGCGGCCCCGATGCTGGACGGCGACCGGTTCGAGCTGTGGGACGTCACCACGGGGAGGCGGCTGCCCGTACCAGGCGAAGGGCGGGCGGTCTGGGTCGCCTTCGGCCCGGACCGGCGGACCCTGGCGGTGAGCGCGGGCGCGGACGTCGTCTTCTGGGACCTGCCGGAACGGGCCCGCAGGGGCGGGCGGCTGGAGGGGGCGGGCGCGGTCTGGCTGGCGTTCAGCGCCGACGGGCGCTTCGTCGTCACCTACGACAAGAGGAGCGTCGGCCTGTGGTCGGCCGAGGGCGTGTCGCTCCTGCGCTATCCCCTGGGCGACACCTCCGGCATGCCGTCCGCGCGGATCGGCGCCGACGGCCGCACCCTCAGCTACCTGCTGGGAGGAGGGGCGGTCGCCGTGCTGGACGTGGACGCCGGCGCCCACTCCCTGAGGCTCGCCTCCGAGATCCAGACGGTCGCCTTCAGCCGCGACGCGCGGCTGGCCGCCGTGCAGACCGGAACCTCCCTTGAACTGTGGGACGTCGCCGGCGGGCGGAGGCTGGGACCTCCCCTGGCGTCCCCGGCCGCCACGGCGCTCGCGGTCAGCCCGGACGGGCGGGTCCTCGCCGTGGGCGCGGAGGACCCGCCCGTCCTCACCCTCTGGGACGTGTCCCGGCGGGTACGGCTGGCCGCGCTCCCCCTCGCGGACGTGAACTGGGTGGGCGGGCTGGCGTTCAGCCCGGACGGGCGGACGCTCGCGGTCAGCCCGTCGAGCGGCAGCCCCGAGCCGGTGCAGCTCTGGGACGTGGCCCGCCGTACCAGGAGCGACGTCCTCGCGCACGACGGCGGGGACGTCATGGCGTTCCGGCCGGACGGCGGGGCCCTCGCCGTGGGCGGCCTGGCCAACGCGCTCGTCGCGCTGCCCCGGGGGCCGGTCTGGGACCGGCCCTTCGGGCCCAGCGACGACGGCGTGCGCTCGGTGGCGTTCAGCCCGGACAGCCGCATCGTCGCGACCGGGTTCAGCAAGCTCGGCGTGGACCTGTGGGACGCCACGACCCGCCGCAGGACGGGCCGTCTGGCGCCGCTCCAGGGGCGTCTCGACGACGTGGTCGCGCTCGCCTTCTCCCCGGACGGCCGGTTCCTCGCCACCGGCGGGGCGAGCGGCAGCGTACGCGTCTGGGACGTGGCGGCGCGACTTCCGCTGGGCCAGCCGTACACGGCCCACACGGGTCAGGTGACGGCCCTGGCGTTCGGCGCGGGGGGACGCGATCTCTACAGCCTGGGCTGGGACGGAACGCTCCAGCGCTATCCCGTCGATCCCGGGCGTGCCGCCACCGCGGTGTGCGCGCGTGTGGGGGCGACGTTGTCAGAGGACGAATGGCGACGCCTCATCCCCGAGGTGTCCTACCGGAAGGTGTGCTGATCGTGCTGCGACTTCTCCTTCTCCTTGGACTCGCGCGTCTCACCGGCGGCCGGAACGGTGGCCGGGGCGGTGCCCGGGGCGGTGACCGGACCGGCCGCCTCGACGGCCGCGACCGTCCGGATCCGCCGGCCGTCGAGTACGCCGAGGTCACGCCGGACCCGGTGGTCCTGGACCCCGACGCCAGGGTCCCGGTCCGGATCGACGTCGTCACCGGCGGATCGGGTGGCGAACCGCCGCGCGGGGTCCTTTCGGGCCCCGACGGGTGGCGTACCGAGCTGGACTTCCACCGCGCCGCCGAGTCGCCGTTCGAGGAGGGATGGCGGGCGGAGCACGTCTTCTCGCCGAGGGCCGCGCGCGGCATCTGGCGGGCGACCGTGGCGCTGGGCGAGTCGGCCCACGAGCTGGAGTTCTCGGTCGAGGACGCGGAGGAGAGGGATCCGGCCGCGATCGTCGACTTCCGCGTCAGCCCCGAGCAGGTGGAGGAGGACGCGCCGATCACGCTCAGCGGGGTCCTGAAGGCCGAGCGGGTCCGGCCGGAGAAGCACCGGATCGTGCTGTCCTTCCGGCAGGAGGACGCGCTGTCGTGGAGCGAGATCGCGGAGATCGGCACGGACGAGTCCGGCGAGTTCGCCGTGACGCTCGACGCGTGGGAGCCGGGATGGTGGCGCGCGGACTATCTCGGCACGGCCCGCGGGTCCGACGGCTACCGCGCCCTCCGGAGTACGCGGAGCGAGGCCGCCTACTCGATGGTGCGCAGCGGCCCCAAGATGCGGTCGCGGTTCTCCGGGTACAACGCGCTTCCGTCCTCCACGGGTTCGGGGAAGCTCGTGAAGCACACGGGCAAGCTGATCCACGAGACCCCGCTGGACCCGCCGCCCGGCGTCGAATGGGTGGCCGCCCCGTCGAGGGAGGTGACCTTCTGGTTCAAGCCCTCCGGCGGCTCGTGGTCGTCGGCTCCCGTCGCCAGGGCGACGACCACGAACAACGGCTCCTTCACCAAGAAGCTCTCGGCGGCGAGGTCGGGCGAGTGGCAGGTGCGCTACAGCGGCCAGAGCGGAGATCTGAAGGCCGCTCCGAAGACCCGCCAGGTGAAGGTGAGATGAGGGAAAGGGCAAACTGACACCATTTGTCGGCACGCGACGCGCCGATACGGCGCTACCGTTTCAGACGTGGAGGAGATCGATCGCCGCATCGTGTCGTTGCTGGCCCGTGACGGCCGGATGAGCTTCACCGATCTGGCCAAGGAGACCGGGCTGTCGGTGTCGGCCGTGCACCAGCGTGTACGCCGGCTGGAGAAACGTGGCGTGATCCGCGGATACGCGGCGCTCGTCGACTACGACGAGATCGGCCTTCCGCTGACCGCGTTCATCTCCATCAAGCCGATCGACCCGGCCGCGCCCGACGACGCGCCGATACGGCTCAGCCACATCTCGGCGATCGAGGCGTGCCACAGCGTGGCCGGCGACGAGAGCTACATTCTCAAGGTCCGGGTCGCCTCGCCCATCGCCCTGGAGGAGTTGCTGCAGCAGATCCGCGCCTCGGCGAACGTGAGCACCCGCACCACGATCGTCCTGAGCACGCCGTACGACTACCGCGCCCCCGAGATCGAGCCCGGCCTGACCGGGGACGACGCCGAACGCTGAACGGGCGGCCCCGGTGCCGGGCCGCCCGTTCAGCGTTCGCGCGCCGGGCCACTACACCTGGGCGGGAAGGAAGTGCCCGCGCACCCGCTCGTACGCCTCGGGGGCCGCGCCGATCCGGTCGAGGCCGAGCAGGGCGGCTCCGACGATCGGCGGCACGTCGGCGACGACCAGCACGGCGTGCGGGGCGCGCTCCGCGTACCTCCGCTCGACGAGCGCCATGAGGAGCTCGTCGCCCGCGGTGAGCACGCCTCCGCCGAGCACGACCTCGCAGGGCCCGTCCAGCAGGCCGAGGCGGCGCATCGCGACCTCGCCGAGCACGGTCACCTCCTCGGCGAGCCGCTCGACGAGGCCGCGGGCGATCGTGTCGCTCCGCGCCGCCGCGAGCAGCGGGGGCACCAGCTCGTGCAGCCGCTCGACGGGCAGCTCCCCGAAGTGCAGCCCGATGACGGCCTCCTCGACCGTGGCCGTGCCGAACCCGGCGCGGACCACGTCCACCAGGGCGGTCCGCGGCCCCCTGCCGTCCTCGGCGCGCGCGGCGTGCCACAGCGCCTCCTCGCCGAGGCCGTACCCGCCGCCCCAGTCGCCGCTGAGCCGGCCGAGCGCGGGGAACCTGGCCACCTCGCCGGAAGGGGCGACGCCGACCGCGTTGATGCCTGCGCCGCAGACCACCGCCACGCCCCAGGGTCCCCTGGCCCCGGCGCGCAGCAGTGCGAAGGTGTCGTTGCCCACGACGACGTCCGGCGCGTAGCCGCGGCGGAGCAGCTCGTCGCGGAGCCGTTCCTCCTCGATCGGCAGGTCGGCCCCCGCGACGTACGCGGCGATGTGATCGGCGATGTGCCCGGCGATGTGCCCGGCGTGCCCGGTGTGCCCGGCGTGGTCCGCCTCCCCGGGCGAAGCCGACAAGACCGACGAAGCCGGCGCGGGACCGGCCTGAGGGAGGGTCCGCTCCACGATCTCGCCGATGACGTCGATCGCCGCCGCCACCCCGGCGCTCTGCGGCAGGAACGCCGCGCCCCTGCCGGTGGCCAGCACGGACCCGTCCTCGGACACGAGGGCCACGTCCGTCTTGCTGTTCCCTCCGTCGACCGCCAGCACGGTACGCGGGCGACGTTCGGTCACCGGGACACCGCCCAGGCGAGATGGGACCGGTTGGCCTCGACGAGCAGCCGGGCCAGCTCGTTCGCCAGGGACGCCTGCCCGACCAGCGGATGCGCGAGCAGCGCGTCCCGCACCCGCCGCTCGCCGCCGCGCAGCGCCGCCTCCAGGGCCAGCGACTCGTACGCGGAGACGTGCCCGATGAGGCCTCGGTACAGCGGTTCGAGCGGATCGACCGGCAGCGGTACCGCCCCGGAGGCCGTGATGCGGGCGGGCACCTCGATGACCGCGTCGGCGTCCAGGAACGGCAGCGTGCCGCCGTTGCGGGTGTTGACCACCTGGACGTCGCCCCGGTCGTTCACGAGGGAGGCGATCAGCGCCACGGCGGCCTCCGAGTAGAAGGCGCCTCCCCGCTTCTCCAGCAGTTCCGGCTTGGTGTCCACCGAGGGGTCGGCGTACAGGTCGAGCAGCGCGGACTCCATGGCCGCCACCTCGGCCGCTCTCGACGGCTTGCGCCGCTGCTCCTCGACCACCAGGTCGTGCGCGTAGAAGTAGCGCAGATAGTACGAGGGGACCGCCCCGAGGTCGCGGATCAGCTCCACCGGCAGTTCGAGATCGGCGGCGATCTCCTCGCCGTGCTCGGCGAGTACCCGGGGGAGGACGTCCTCCCCGTCGAGGTGGACCGAGCGCACCCAGGTCAGGTGGTTGAGACCGACGTGTCCGAGCGAGATCCGGTCGGGGGTCACGCCGAGACCGGCCGCGAAGCGGCGCTGGAATCCGATCGCCACGTTGCACAGGCCGATCGCGCGGTGGCCCGCGTCGAGCAGCGCCCTGGTGACGATGCCCACGGGGTTGGTGAAGTCCACGATCCACGCGTCCGGCGCGAGGCGGCGCACCTTCTCGGCGATGTCGAGCACCACCGGGACCGTGCGCAGCGCCTTGGCCAGGCCGCCCGCACCGGTCGTCTCCTGGCCGACGCAGCCGCATTCGAGCGGCAGTGTCTCGTCCACGTTCCTGGCGGCCTGCCCGCCGACCCGCAACTGCAGCAGCACGGCGCCCGCCCCGGCGACGCCGTCCTCGACGGTCGTGGCCGTGCCGACCGTGGCGGGATGGCCGGCGCGGGCCAGCATCCGCCGGGCCATCCCGGCCACGAGCGCCAGGCGGTGCTCGTCCGGGTCGACCAGGACGATCTCGGAAAGCGGGAGTTCGTCCCGCAGGCGGGCGAACCCGTCGATCAGCTCCGGTGTGTACGTGGAGCCGCCCCCGACAACGGCCAGCTTCATTTCACTCCTGTCAGTTTGACGCCCTCGATGAATGCCTTCTGGGCGAAGAAGAACACGACGATCACGGGTGCCATGGCCAGGACGGTCGCGGCCATGGTGAGGTTCCACTGGACCCGGTGCACCGACCGGAACGCGGCCAGCCCCAGCGACAGCGTCCAGTTGTCCAGGTCGGTCCCCGCGTACAGCAGCGGGCCGTAGTAGTCGTTCCAGCAGTAGAAGAACTGGAACAGGGCGACGGCGGCGATGGCCGGTCTCGCCATCGGCAGGATCACCCGTATGAGCGTCCGGAACTCGCCGCAGCCGTCCACCCGGGCCGCGTCGGAGTACTCGCGCGGGATCGTCACCAGGAACTGGCGCAGCAGGAAGATCGAGAAGGCGTCGCCGAGCAGCATGGGGATGATCAGCGGCCACAGTGTCCCGGTCAGGTGGAACCGCGCCCACACCAGATAGACGGGTACGGCGACGACCTGCGGCGGAAGCATCATCATGGTGATGACCAGCAGGAAC
Source organism: Microtetraspora sp. AC03309 (assembly GCF_020826795.1). Classification (NCBI taxonomy): domain Bacteria; kingdom Bacillati; phylum Actinomycetota; class Actinomycetes; order Streptosporangiales; family Streptosporangiaceae; genus Microtetraspora; species Microtetraspora sp. AC03309. The sequence goes on from NZ_JADDIL010000083.1 coordinate 26,258, forward strand.
GCCAGCTTGCGCCCCCGGAACCTGAACCGTGCCAGCGCGTACGCCACGGGGATCGACGACAGCAGCATGAACGCGGTGGCGAGCAGCGAGTACATGAGCGTGTTGCTGATCCAGGTCAGCAGCGGCGCCTTCTCGAAGATGTCCGAGAAGTTGTCCCAGTTCCAGGTGGTGGGCCACAGCTGGGACGTCAGCGCCTGCTGGTCGCTCATCACGGCGGTGAGCCCGATGAACACCAGCGGCCCGAGGAACATGATGGCCAGGGCGATGGCCACGGCGTGCTTGGCGATCCAGTACAGCGTGGCGCGGCCACGGGGCCCGCGCGCGGGCGGGCGGGCCGTCACCCGCTCGGGAACGGCGGTCGCGGTCACGGCGCCACGCTCCTCGGCACGGAGATCACCGCGGGGGCGGCGGTCATGATTCCTCCTCGGCGAACCCGCGGAACTGACGCAGCAGGATCAGGGTGAACACCATGGAGACCGCGAACAGGATGAGCGCGAGCACGCACGCGTAGCCCATCGCGAAGTCGCGGAACCCCTGCTGGAACAGCCATTCGGGGAAGGTCAGGGTGGACTGGTCGGGATAGCCGGGGGTGAAGACCGACCCGGCGGAGTCGGTCGCGCCGGAGGCGACCCGCGCGGCCACCATCGCCTGGGTGAAGTACTGCAGGGTCTGGATGACCCCGGTCACCGCGGCGAACATGAGCACCGGACGGATCACCGGGAGCGTGATGTGCACGAACTGCCGCCAGCCGGTCGCGCCGTCGAGCGCGGCGGCCTCGTAGAGCTGTTTCGGCACGTCAAGCAGGGCGGCCATGAAGATGACCATCAGGTCGCCCACGGACCACAGGGCCAGCAGCGTGAGCCCCCACTTGGAGTAGGCGGGGTCGCCGAACCAGTCCGGTGACTGGACGCCGACCGCGCCGAGCATCGCCTGCACCGGCCCGGTGCTCGGGTTGAGCAGGTAGACGAAGCCGAGCGTCCCGGCGACGAGCGGCACGAGCGACGGCAGGTAGAAGATCGTGCGGAAGATCCCGGCGCCCGCCTTCAGCCGGGTGATGAGTTGCGCGACGCCGAGGCCGAAGACGACGCGCAGCGGGACCATCACGACCACCAGCCACAGCGTGTTCCTGATGGAGGTCCAGGCGGCCTCGTCCTTCAGGAAGTACTCGTAGTTCAGCAGCCCGACCGGTTCGAGGGTGAACAGGTCGTACCGCTGGAACGAGAAGTACACCGTGGAGATGAGCGGGTAGACGAAGAAGATCGCGAACCCGATCAGCCAGGGGGAGAGGTAGGCGAGCGGGCGGAGCCGGTTCCCGAGGGTGATGGCGGCCATGAGGTCAGTCGCCCGCGGTGAGCTTGAGCTTGTCGTCGATCTTCTTGTCCACCCCGGCGAGCACCGCGTCCAGGTCGGTGGCCCGGCCGGACTCCCAGGCGATCTGGGCCTCCTGGAGGGTCTGCTGGTTGAACACCGAGTTGACGTGGGCCGGAAGCGTGGAGCTGTTCGGGTTGGCGAAGATGTCGAGGAACGTCTGGAAGTTCGGGTCCTTGTTCAGCTTGGGCGACTGCAGCGCGGGCAGCGTGCTCGGAACGTTCCTGATCGCGTTGGACAGCGTCACCAGCGCGTCGGTGTCGGTGGTGAGGTACTTGACCAGTTCCCAGGCGGCCTCCTGGTGCTTGGCGCCGCGCGGGATGCCGATGACCGTTCCGGCGATGAAGCCGGCGCCGTACCTGGCCGCCTGGTCGTCGGCGACCGGCAGCGGCGCGGTGCCGTATTCCAGGTCGGGCACGTCGGAGGCGATCATGGCGTTGCGCCACTCGCCGTCGATGGCCATGGCGACCTTGCCCTGCTGGAACGGGTTCTTGGCGGACCACTCGTCGCCGAAGCTCTTGCGGAACTTCTCCAGCTTGTCGTAGCCGAACCAGTCGGTGAGCTCCTTCTGCCAGGTCATCAGCGTCTTCCAGGCGGGATCGGAGCCGATCGCGGAGGTGCCGTCAGGGTTGGTCCACTTGGCGCCGACCATGACACCGGTGTGGATCGGGGCGTTCTCGTACATCTGGCTGGTCGGCATGAACCCGGCGACCTTGATGGTGCCGTCGGGGTTCTTCACCGTGAGTTTCTTGGTGAGGTCGGCCAGCTCGGACAGCGTCTTCGGCGGCTCGTTCCCCTTCATCAGCTTCTTGTTGTAGTAGAGGCCGTAGGTGTCGGCGAGCATGGGCATGACGCACCGCTTGCCCCCGTACTGGGTGTACTCGGCGATCACCTTCGGGAACAGCGTCGCCGCGTCGATCTTGCTCGCGGTCAGGTACGGGTTGAGGTCCTGGAAGATCCCGGCCTTGCAGAACTCGGCGACGCTGTCGGTGGTGAAGGAGAGCGCCACGTCCGGCGGGTTGCCGCCGCGTACGGCCTGCACGATCTGGGAGTCCTGGATGGCCTTGGTCGCCTTGACCGTGATCCACGGGAACTTCTGCTTGAACCCGGCCAGGCTGTCCTCGAACGCCTTGAGCTCGTTGTCGGCGCTGAAACCGTGCCAGAACTCGATGGTGACCGGGTCGTCGGCGGTCGCGGAGTTCAGCGCGGGCCCGGGGGACTCGGTGCCCGCCGTACAGGCCGTGACCAGGGCGAGACCGGCCGCGGTGGAGATCGCCAGCAATCGTTTCACGTGTGCCTCCTACGGGCGAAGGGGGGTGGTGGCGAGCGGGTTGCCGCCCCGCTCCGGCGCTTCCCGGCGCCCGGTCCATCCGAAGATCTCGTCCCGCGCGGTGTCGAGGGCGAGGTCGAGGGCGCCGGCGAGAACCGGATTGCCCTCGACGGTGGACAGGCGCAGCGGAGGTCGTGGGATGGTCAGCGTGTGCAGCTCGCGTTCGACCAGTTCGCGGAGCAGGTCGCCTCCGGCGATCAGCACCCCGCCGGACAGGACGACGATCTCGGGATCGACGACCGCCGTGATCGCGGCCAGGCCGACGGCGAGGCGGGAGGCGAGTTCCCGCAGTGCCTCACCGGCCGCCGCGGCGAGCCGCCCGCCGGACTCGGCCGCCAGCACCGCGTTCCGTACGGCCGCCGCCGGTGTGGTTCCGCGCAGCCCGTGCGCGCGCATGATCCGCAGTACGGCCGGGCCGCCCGCGAGCGCCTGGAAGCCGTGGTCGGCGCGCCGGCCGACGTCGCGGGCCGTGGGGGCGCCGATCGCGGGCATGTACCCGACCTCGCCCGCGCCGCCGGTGGCCCCCCTGTGCAGCCTGCCGCCGAGCACGAGCGCCGAGCCGATGCCCTCGTCCGCCCAGAGGAGGACGTAGTCCTGGTGCCCACGGGCGGCGCCGCGGGCCTGCTCGGCCTGGGCGACGAGGTTGACGTCGTTCTCCACGTCGACGGGCACGCCGACGCCGTCACGCAGGGTGCCGACGACGTCGGGGATGTGCCAGCCCGGGATGTGTGCGGCGTAGCCGAGACGGCCGGTCGACGGGTCGACGGCGCCGCCGATGCCGATGACCACGCGGCGCAGCGCGGTGACGTCGATCCCGCCGCCGGTCCCAGTGCCGGTTTCGGCGCCGGGGTCTCCGTCGCCGAGCTTGACGCCCGCGCAGGCGCCGTCGAGCGCGGCCCGCACCTTCTCCACGATGTCGCCGCCCGACCGCCCGGGGGTGGGCAGGAGGTACTCGGAGACCACCGCGCCGGTGATGTCGGCGACGGCGACGGCGATCCGCGTTGGGGTGACGTCGAGCGCCGCCACGTGCGCCGCGGACGCGTTGATCCGGTACAGCTCCGCCGTACGCCCGGGGAGGCCCTCACGGATGCCGTCGAGGACGACGAGGCCCGCCTCCTGGAGCCGGGCCAGCAGCTGGGACGCCGTGGGCTTGGACAGGCCGGTGAGCGCGCCGAGCTCGGGCCGGGTGAGGGGACCGCGTTCGAGCAGGACCATCAGCGCGGCGCGGTCGTTGATCGCGCGCAGCAGGCTGGGCGTGCCGGGGGTCGGCTGGCTCACTGGAGTCCTTCCAGGGGACGAGAGAAGTTAGGAAAGGTCCCTAACTGGAAGAGAAAGTAAAGAAACCTTCCGAACTCGTCAAGGGGTCGCCGCACCCCGCAACCGACTCGTGACGTGGCCGGCCCGCCGGGGGGACCGGAGCTCGGGCCGGGGGGAGATGGAGGCACTGCCGAGGGGCACGTACAATCGGTCGGCCTATGCCTCATTCATCGGCGGGCGAACTGGCCCGGGAACAGACGTACGTCGCCGCTCTCTACGAGCGGCTCGACGTGCTGCGGGCGCGTACCCGCGGGCAACTGGACGACGTGCTCGCCCAGGGCGCCACGGGCACGCACCAGAACCGTTCCGAGCGCGACTCGTTCGCCGGCATGTACGCGCAGCGTCTGGCGAGGCTGTGGGCCGTCGAGAACGGCCTGTGCTTCGGCCGCCTCGACAACACCGACGGCGGCCGGCTGTACATCGGCAGGATCGGCCTGGCGGACGACGACCAGGAGCGGCTGCTGATCGACTGGCGGGCGCCGGTCGCCCAGCCGTTCTACCGCGCCACCCCGGCCGCGCCGATGGGCGTCACCCGCCGCAGGCACCTGCAGACCCGCGGCCGTACCATCACGAACGTCGACGACGACCTCCTCGACCTCGACGGCCTGTCTGACGCCGACCGCGCCTCGCTCAACGGCGAGGCCGCCCTGCTCGCCGCGCTGGACGAGAAGCGCACCGGCCGCATGCGCGACATCGTCGCGACCATCCAGTCCGAGCAGGACGCGATCATCCGCAGCGACCTGAACGGCGTGCTCGTCGTCCAGGGAGGACCGGGAACCGGCAAGACCGTGGTGGCCCTGCACCGCGCCGCCTACCTGCTCTACACCTACCGTGAGCGGTTGGAACGGCGCGGCGTCCTCATCATCGGCCCGAACCTCACCTTCCTGCGCTACATCGAGCAGGTCCTGCCCTCGCTGGGCGAGACCGACGTGCTGCTGTCCACCGTCGCCGAGCTGTACCCCGGCCTCACGGCCACCCGCTGGGAGCCGCAGGAGGCCGCCGCGGTCAAGGGCGACATCCGGATGGCCGAGGTGATCGCGAAGGCCGTACGGGACCGGCAGCGCGTGCCGTCCAAGCCGGTCGAGATCCGCCTGGACAAGTTCACGCTCAAGCTCGACCGCCAGACCTTCGAGGCGGCCAAGTCGCGTGCCGTCCGGTCGAAGAAGCCGCACAACCAGGCGCGGGCCGTGTTCGTACGGCAACTGCTCAACGCGCTGACGAGGCAGGCGGCCAGGCAGCTCGGACGCGGCATGCTCGACGACGACGACTTCGCCGACCTGCGCGAGGATCTGCGGACCGAGACGCCCGTGCGCACGGCGCTCAACCGTCTGTGGCCCTACCTCACGCCGCAGCAGCTCCTGATCGGGCTGTACACCTCCAAGGAGCGGATGGCCTACGCGGGGCTGGACTCCGACGAGCGCGACCTGCTGCTCCGGGAACCGCCGCGACCGGGCGAGAACTGGTGGAGCGAGGCCGACGTGCCGCTCCTCGACGAGGCGGCCGAGCTCCTCGGCGACATCGACGAGGGCGTGCTGCGCGCGGCCCGGCGCGCCGAGGAGGAGCGCGAGGAGCGGCTCGCCTACGCCCGCGAGGTGCTGGAGCTGACCGGCATGGCGGACATCATGGACGCCGAGCGGTTCGCCGCCAGGCAGCAGGCCGACGAGGTCTACCTGACGACCGCGGAACGGGCCGCCAAGGACCGCACGTGGGCGTTCGGTCACGTGATCGTCGACGAGGCGCAGGAGCTGTCCGCGATGGCCTGGCGCGTGGTGATGCGGCGCTGCCCGAGCCGGTCGATGACCGTGGTGGGCGACATCGCGCAGACGGGATCGGCGGCCGGAGCGGCGAGCTGGGGCCGGGTGCTCGACCCCTACGTCGCGGGCCGCTGGCGCGAGGCGGGGCTCTCGGTCAACTACCGCACGCCGGCCGAGATCATGTCCGTGGCCGGTGACGTGCTCGGCCTGGTCGGCTCCGGCCTGAAGGCGCCGGAGTCCGTACGCGAGACGGGCGAGCGGCCGTGGGCGCTGCGGCTCGCCGACCCGGAGACCGGCCTGCCGCCCGTCATCAGGGAGGAGATCGTCCCGGACGGTCGCCTGGCCGTGATCGTCCCGCACGCGCGTGAGGCGGATCTGGGCGCGGCGCTGGTGGCCGGGGTGCCGGGCGCGGCCGCGGGACCGGGCCCGGCGGCGCTCGACGCGCCGGTGTGCGTGCTTACCGTCGCGGACGCCAAGGGCCTGGAGTTCGACTCGGTGATCGTGGTCGAGCCCGGTGAGATTCTCCGGGAGTCCCCGCGAGGACCAAGCGATCTTTATGTGGCGCTGACCCGGGCGACGCGACGGCTCGGCGTGATCCACTCCGAAGGGCTGCCCGAGGCGCTGCGGAGCCTTGTTCCGCGTCCTGAGTGATGTGGGAGTGTCGGGATCTGTGGAAATATGAGCGAGATCGCCCACACGTCCCGCCTCGATCACGGACATCCAGCCTGTCCTAGCTGCGAAAACTTGGTGTTTCCGCTGTTCGGGGCACGGTTGACATCTGCGCTGAGGTCGGTAGTTTGCTGCGCAGTCCAGCACGGGACTGACCGGTTGACCGTCTTCTGACTTCGCCCGATTCTGCGTCCGTGACGGAGGGGGACTCCGTCTGCACAGCCAGGCGCAGCGCTGGCGTTCCGTCGAGTCGGGGCACCTCAGCCGGCCGGGGGGTTGGACCCGGGAGGGGTCCGGATACCCAGTAGACAACGGAGCTCCGCGCCCGCCGCCGACGGGACGGATCCGGTCCGAAGGGTCTGTCCGGGCCCCCTTCCGTCACCGTGCTTCCTCGCCGGAGGGGCGAGGTCCCGTCCCGCGGAGAGTGAAGCCCTGCCCGGCCTGCCGGTACGACCAGATAAGGTCGGGGTGTTCCGCGATGGCCAAGCGGAATGTACACATCTGCTTTCTGCTCGAAACGCGGCAGGGCGTGTCGTGTCTGCGCGGGGAGGCTTCGGGGTTGCCCGGCCTGCGAACCGTGAACCACCAGGCCCGGCCGGAAGGCCGTGCGCTGTGATCCCCGGTTTCTGGCCGTGGGAGGACGTCAAAGGCGAGGAGAACACCGCCCCGTGGCAACCGAAGTGAAACCGCAGGCGATGCCGGCCCCCTCCGGTGCCGGCCGGCCGGTGTCCGGCCCGCGCCCGGCCGTCCGCGCCGCCGCCTCCGTCGCGGGCGGGCTGCTGCTCTTCCTCGCCTTCCCGCCGATCGATCTGTGGTTCTGCGCCCCCATCGGCGTCGCACTGCTCACCCTGGCGCTGTACGGCACACGCCCGCGCCGGGCGGCCTGGCTGGCCTACGCCGGCGCGGTGGCGTTCCTGCTGCCGACGTTGTCATGGGTGCGCCCGATCGGTGATGACACCTGGCTGGCCCTGGTGGCGATCGAGAGCGTGTTCTGGGCCGTGCTCGGGGTGGCGGCCACCCTCGTGATGCGCGTGCGTCTGTGGCCGCTCTGGGTGGCCTGCCTGTGGGTCGCCCAGGAATGGGCCCGCGGCGTCGTCCCCTTCGGGGGATTCCCGTGGGCCCGGCTGGCGTTCAGCCAGGGCGATTCGCCGTACACCGGCTACGCCGCGCTGGGCGGCGCGCCGCTTGTAACTTTCACGGTGGTCCTGTCCGGGACGCTGCTGTCCCTGCTGCTCATCCGGCTCGTCCGGAGCATCCGGTGGACCCGCGTCGTTGCGGGCGCGCTTCTCGGTGCGATAGCCGTACCCCTGCTGGGGTTCGCGGTGCCCCGGCCCGGTGACGAGGGCAGGACAGTGAAGATCGGGGTCATCCAGGGCAACGTGCCCGGCCGGGGAATGGACTTCCTGGGCGACGAGCCGGCCGTCGTGCTCCAGAACCACGCCGACGAGACCCACCGCCTGGCCGAGGCCGTACGCGCGGGAAAGCTCCCCAAACCCGACATCGTGGTCTGGCCGGAGAACTCCAGCGACATCGACCCGTACCGCAGTGAGTTGGCCAGGGGCATCATCGACTCGGCGGTCAAGGACGTCGGTGTACCCGTCCTCACCGGCATCGTCGCGCTGATCGGCGACGAGAACCGCGCGACGCGGAGCCTCATCTGGGACCCGGTCACCGGCCCCGGCGCCTACTACGACAAGCGGAACCTCGTGCCGTTCGGCGAGTTCACCCCGTTCAAGGAGATCATCCTGGCGCTGTCGGAGCGGGCCAACCTGGTCGGCCGCCAGTCCATCCCGGGGGACGGCCCCGGCGCGCTGCGGATGGGCCCTGTCACGATCGGCACGATCGGTTGCTACGAGGTCGCCTTCGACGGGACGGTGCGTGACGCGGTCGTCGCGGGCGGCAGCCCGCTCGTCGTGCAGACCAACAACGCCAGCTACGCGCTGACCAACCTGCCGCCGCAGCAGCTCGCGATGTCGAAATTGCGCGCCGTCGAGCACAACCGGAGTGTGATCACTACCGCCACGACGGGTATATCCGCATATGTGGACCCAGATGGCACGGTCGAGTGGCAGACCCGCGAGTTGGAGCCCGCGATGAACGTCGTGACCGTCCCCGTCAGGACACGCGACACGCTTGCCACGGAACTGGGCGCGGCTCCCGAGTGGATGCTGATACTGATGGGGGTCGGCGCGACGGCTGTGGCGGTCATCTCACGGAAGCGAACCCGGAACGTGAGCGACGTGGACGTCCCGCCCGTGCCCCCGGTACGGCCGGAAGGCATCGGCGACGCGAGCGAGGAGCGGTGAGCGACCCCTTGGGCATGGAGGAAGAGCTGATGGAGCGGACTTCCGGGCGGGTGCTCGTCATCGTCCCCACCTACAACGAGTGTGAGAACCTGCCGATGATCGTCGGGCGGCTGCGTGCGGCGCTGCCGGACGTGCATCTGCTCATCGCCGACGACAACAGCCCCGACGGCACCGGCAAGATCGCCGACGAGTTGGCGGAGAAGGACGACCACGTCCACGTCATGCACCGTCCGGGCAAGCAGGGGCTCGGCGCCGCCTACGTCGCGGGGTTCCAGTGGGGCCTCAACGAGGGATACGACGTCCTGGTGGAGATGGACGCCGACGGCTCCCACCAGCCCGAGGAGCTGCACAAACTGCTCGACGCGGTGGCCGCGGGCGCCGATCTGGCGATCGGCTCCCGCTGGGTGCCGGGCGGGAAGGTCGTCAACTGGCCGGCCTCCCGCGAGTTCCTGTCCCGGGGCGCCAACACCTACAGCCGCCTCATGCTCGGCATGCCCGTACGGGACGCCACCGCCGGCTTCCGCGCCTACCGGGCCGCCACCCTGGAGAAGGTCGGCCTGAACGACGTCGAGTCGCAGGGATACTGCTTCCAGGTGGACCTCACGCTCCGCACGGTACGTCAGGGCCTGCGCGTGGCCGAGGTCCCGATCACGTTCGTCGAGCGCACGGCCGGCGCCAGCAAGATGAACCGCAACATCATGGTCGAGGCGTTCTGGCGGATCGCCGTCTGGGGCGTCGGCGGCCTGCCCGACCGCTTCCGCAAGAAGGGCTGATCCGCGCCCGCTCTCCTTGGCGGGCCGGTTCCCGGCCGATCATCGGCGGCCCGCGCGCTTTCGCTCTGAGCGATACCGGAACCGCCTGGGCCGATGGCGGCGTTCCTCCTAACGGAGGTCGTGATGTCGCGTGCTGGGCTGTTCCTCGCTTTTCTGATCATTCCCGTCATCGAGATCTGGCTGCTGATCCTGGTCGGCCAGACGATCGGCGGCGGGGCCACGGTCGTGCTGCTGCTGGCCGCCGCCGCGCTCGGTGGGTGGCTGATGCGCAGAGAGGGGCGCCGGGCCTGGGCGGGGCTGCAGACCGCCCTTCAGTCGGGCCGCATGCCGGAGCGCGAGCTGGGCGACTCCGCCATGGTGATGGCCGGTGGTGCCCTGCTGCTGGTCCCGGGCTTCCTCAGTGACATCGCCGGGATCTTCCTCGCCCTGCCGGTCACCCGGCCGGTCGCGCGACGCGCTCTCGCGTGGTTCTTCGGCCGCCGTGTGAGTGCCATGGCGGCCCGCTCGCCGTACGGCCCGCTGTTCGACCGCGCGGGCGGTCCCGGTGCTCCGGGTGGTCCCGGTAGTGCGGGCCGGGTCGTCCACGGCGAGGTGATCCAGGACGACGAGGTCGTCGAGGGGCAGATCGTCGTCCGGCGCCAGGACCCCCGGCAGAGCCCCTGATCGACGGCGGGTCCCCTGCCGAACCACGGTCGGCGGCTCGCGGTGACCGAGGGACCCCCGGCCGGATCCGCGGCGGAGGCGGCGAATGATCCCAGTAGCGCATGGACCCTCCCCGAACCGCACGCTCACCGGCGGAGGAGGGCTCGCTCCCTAGCCTGGGCGCATGGCGCAGCGACTCCACGGGCCGTCATGACGGCGCCCGACCCCTTGTGGCGAGCGGATACGGGCTTCAGTAGGGACGTCGGCCCGGGGCGTCTCCGTTCGGTCACGCTGGTCCTTCTCGGGGCGGTTCTCGCCGGATGCGGCTCGGCTCCTCACGGTGCCACGACCAGCCCCGCCGCGGAACGCGGCGCCGTCCCGGCATCGCCCACGCCCGGCGCGTCCACGTCCGCGTCCGGGACCACGACCGCGCGCTCGTCCGCGCAGGCGGATCCGAAGCGGGGCGGGGTCGAGCGTGACATCTACGCCGCCGACCGGCCGGGGATGCTCAGCCCCGCGGTCAGAGGTTTCCCGTCCCGCGTGTACGTGCCCAACAGCGAGAGCAACAGCGTCCACGTCATCGACCCCGCGACGTACAAGGTGGTCGACCGGTTCAGGACCGACCGCCTGCCGCAGCACGTGGTGCCGTCATGGGACATGAAGAAGCTGTGGGTCAACAACAACATCGGCAACACGCTCACCCCGATCGATCCGAAGACCGGCAAGCCCGGCCGGTCCATCCCGGTCGAGGACCCCTACAACCTGTATTTCACGCCCGACGGCACGACGGCCCTGGTGATGGCCGAGCGGAACAACGAACTCGACTTCCGCGATCCGCGGTCCATGCGGCTGTTGCACTCCATGCCGGTGCCCTGCCGGGGGATCAACCACGCCGACTTCACCGCGGACGGATCCGTCTTCCTCGCGAGCTGCGAGTTCTCCGGCGACCTCGTCGTCATCGACTGGCAGCGGCGGAAGGTGCTCAAGACGATCGCCCTGGGCTCCATGACCATGCCGCAGGACGTCAAGCTGTCACCGGACGGCACGACCTTCTATGTGGCCGACATGTCGAGGGGCGGGGTCTGGCTGGTTGACGCGGCCACCTTCAAGGTCATCCGGTTCATGCCCACCGGGGCGGGGGCGCACGGCCTGTACGTCAGCAGGGACTCGCGCGTGCTCTATGTCTCCAACCGGGCCGCCGGCTCCGTGTCGGTCGTGTCGTTCAAGGAGGGGAAGCCGATCGCGACCTGGCACATCCCCGGAGGCGGCTCGCCGGACATGGGCGGGCTGACCGCCGACGGCCGCGAGCTGTGGTTGTCCGGGCGCTATAACAGCGAGGTCTACGTCTTCTCCACGGTGTCCGGTGAGCTGACGCACCGGATCAAGGTCGGATCGGGGCCGCACGGCCTGTGCGTGTATCCCCAGCCGGGCCGCTACTCGCTCGGCCACACCGGAATCTTCCGGTGACCTCAGAGGGGCCGGGGGCGTCAGGCGAGATCCCGCCTTCGGGCCTTCCACGGCTGAGGCGCCGCCTGCTCTTCGTGGCTGGTGCGCTGGCCGTCGCCTCCGCCTGCTCCGCCCCCCGTGACGGCGCCGGTGACGACCCCCGTGACGGCGCCCGCGCGCGAACCGGTGACGGCGGTCGCCGCGCCGCCGCCGCGCGTGGCGGCTCGCCCGGATCGTCGGCCCGTGCCGTACCCCGGTTGCCCGCGGAGGTGGCCCACGGCCGCCGCGATGATCCCGTGGTGTCCCTGACCTTCCACGGCTCCGGCCCGCCGAAGCTCGCGGAGGAGGCGCTCAGGGCGATCGAGAAGGCGGGCGGACACGCCACCGTGCTCGCCGTGGGCACCTGGCTCGACCGCTATCCGGCGATGGCCCGGCGGGTCCTGGACGGCGGCCACGATCTCGGCAACCACACCCAGAACCATCTCGACATCTCGTCGCTGGACGCCGCCTCCGCGCGGAGAGAGATCGAGGAGTGCGCGGCCCGGCTGCGGGCCCTGACCGGGTCGATCGGCGCGTGGTTCCGGCCGTCGGCGGCCCGCACCGCCACGCCGCTCGTGCGGAGGCTCAGCGCCCAGGCGGGCTATCCCACGTGCCTGTCCTACGACGTCGACTCCCTCGACCACACCGATCCGGGGCCGGACGCCGTCGTCGCCAACGTCCTGCGCGCCGTACGGCCCGGCTCCGTCGTGAGCATGCACCTCGGGCATCCGGGGACGGTGACGGCGCTTCCCCGGATCCTTGACGGGCTGCGGTCCCGGAACCTGCGCGCGGTGACCGCGACCGAGCTGCTGCGTCGCTGAGCCGGGGACCCTCGGCCGTCCGGTTCGCGCGCACGACCGGGGTACCGGCCCGCTGGTGAAACGTTCACCGATGTCCGGCCGGCGCCCGGGGCGGGCGCCGGCCGGTCAACGGCCGACGCTCTCGGCGAGGGCGGCCAGTGCCGCGCCCCGGGCGCCCGCCATGTCGAGGTCGTCCACCAGTGACACGGTCGCGACCCGCCGCTGCTCCTCGCGCAGGAGGGTGTGCTCGCGCACCTTCTCCAGGAACCACTCACGGAAGTGCGGCGCCGCCTCGACCACCCCGCCGCCCAGGAAGTACGCGCTGGGATCGGTGAAGTTGGCCGCGATCGTGAAGAGCCGGCCGATCGCCATGGCCTGCTGCTCGAAGACCTTGAGTGCGAGCGGGTCGCCGTTCTCGCCGTAGCCGCGCAGCAGCTTGGCGGCCTTCCCGATCGGCTCGACGGAGGCCAGCTCATGGTCGGGGAACCGGGTCAGCCAGTAGGGCAGCAGGTTCTTCTCGATGCCGGTCAGGGACGCCACGCTCTCGGCGTCGCCGGTGAATCCGCAGTTGCACTCCGGCAGCGGCTGCCCCTCCTCCAGCAGGCCGTGCAGCGGGATGTGGACGTGTCCCAGCTCGCCCGCCATCCCGGCGGCCCCCTTGACCACCCGCCCGTCCTCGACGATGCCGCCGCCGAGCCCCGTGCCGACGATCGCGGAGATCGAGGAGTGCTCCCACTCGCGGGCCCCGAAGCGTACGTGATGGGCGTAGAGGGCGGCGGCGTTGCCGTCGTTGTTGTAGACGACCGGAAGGTCCAGATGGGCTTCCAGCGCCCCCCGGAAGTCGAAGCCGTGCCAGGCGGGCTCGGAGAAGTTGGTCGCGCCCTTCGTCGAGATGACGCCGTCCGCGCTGGCCGGGCCCGGAGTGTCCAGGCCGACGGCCCGCACCTGGGAGCGGGTGATCCCGGTCAGCCGGAGCACGTTCTCCATGGCATGGGCCAGCTGCTCGACCGCCACCTCGGGTCCCTCGCGCACCAGGCTCGGCGTCTCCGCCATCCGATCCACCAGGAAGCGGCCGGAGGCGTCGAGCACGGTCGCGTTGTTGCTGGTGCCGCCGTTGTCGAGTCCGACGACGACCCACGAGTCTGCATGTGCCATGCGGGAGATTCCTTTGCCCTCGCTTGTCAGTGCGAAGACTATTGCGGGAACCGCCCCGGAGGCACCTGCCGTACGGACCCGAATCGCCGACCGGTCCCAGGGACGGCGGGCGTGGCGACCGGCGTCGAGACCGGCGCGGGGGTCAGCGTGCGGTCACGGGCACCCGGCCGGTCACCGACACCTCGTCGAGGTCGGAGACGAGGAGATCCGCCATGGCGAAACCGGTCCCGGTGCCGGACGGCGTATCCCGCGCTCCGCCCCGGTCCACGCCGACGATCAGTCCGAAACCGCCCCGCCGTGCCGCCTCAAGGCCGGGAAGCGTGTCCTCCACCACGATCGTCCGTTCCGGTGGGACGCCGAGGCGGCGGGCGGCCTCCAGGAACATCGCGGGGTCGGGCCGTCCGGGAAGCCCGAGCCGTCCGGCGTCGTCGCCGTCCACCAGCTGGTCGAACAGGTGGCCGACCGCCGCGGAGGTGAGGATCCGGCGGCAGTGCCTGCTCGCGGAGACGGCGGCGATGCGCACGCCACGCCGCCGCAGCTCGCGGAGCAGGGCCACGCTTCCGGGGTGGGCCGCGACGCCGTGCCGCCGCAGATGCGCGGTGAAGAGCGCGTCCTTCTCCTCGGCCAGCGAGCGGACGCTGGCGGTGCCGGGCGGGCCGTCCTCGGGCAGGCTGAGGCCGCGGGAGGCCAGGAACGTGCGGATGCCGTCGAGCCGTGGCCGCCCGTCCACGTGGCGCAGGTAGTCGTCGCGGATGTCGAACGGCTCCGAGCGGCCGTGCAGGAACGTGTCGAACACGTGCTTCCAGGCCGCGGCGTGCACGCGGGCGGTGTCGGTGACCACGCCGTCCGTGTCGAGGATCGCCGCGTTGAACGAGGTCAGATCGATGGCCGCCATGGCGCCGCCCTTTCCGTGCTGGACGTTGGAGTGAACACGAGCCTCTCCGTTCCGGTTCGGATGGGCACCACCGGACCGTTCCATCATGAGGGACGGCTCCATGGCGGCCTGGAACCACCCCACCATCTCGCGAGATCCCGGGGAAAGGCCGAAGGTCCGTGATCGGTGGGCCCAACGGCCCCGGCGTACGGCACCGCGGGGGCGGAGGCGCACCGCCCAGGTCCCGGGCCATCGCGGCGGCTCCGGACGGAGGGTCCAGAGTAGGGGGAGGGGCATTCACCTC
>NZ_JADDIL010000084.1:0-39921 GCF_020826795.1 Microtetraspora sp. AC03309
GGGCCGCCCTCGTTCTCGTCCATTTCGAACACAGAAGGATCAGCTGACAGTCACTGAGAAAACGTCAATGGGCCGCGGATATAACGAGCGGGGCGAGGATGAAATCTTTGCCGTTCTTCTTGGACAGAGGGCAGGTTGCTACCTGCCGGTGCCGGGTGAGGTGAAGTAGGCGGCGGTCTCGGCGTCCGTCGGGTAGTACGACTCGATCGCGACCTCGTCCAGGGTGATATCCGTCGGCGTGCCGAACGTGGTGGTCGTCGAGAACAGCCGCAGCTCCCGTCCGCCGAAGCGGAAGATCATCGGGATGGCGACCTCGGACTCGACCGGTTGGCTCGCGTCCCCTGAGTGGGGGGCCAGGAGTTCCTCGTAGAGTGTGGTGAGCTCGGGGTCGGGAGCCCTGGCGAGCTGGCGTGTGATCCGGATACGCAGCAGCGCATGCACCTGCGCCAGGTTGACGATGTGCGGAGCGAGCCCGCGCGGGTCCAGCCCCAGCCGCACCATGTTGATCGGCGGGACCAGCAGGTTGGGGGCGACGCCGGCGAGAAACGGGTCAAGGGCGCGATTGCTCATCACGATGTTCCACCGGCGATCGATGGCCAGCGCCGGATACGGCTCATGCGCGCGCAGCACCCGTTCGATCGCGCCCCAGGCCGCCGACAGCGCCTCCTGATCGAGCGGCCGCTCGGCATAGCGGGGTGCGAAGCCGGCAGCCAGCAGCAGCCGGTTGCGCTCGCGCAACGGCACGCCGAGCTGCTCGGCCAGCCGCAGGATCATCACGGCGCTCGGGTGGGACTTGCCGGTCTCCACCAGGCTGACGTGACGAGCCGACACATCGGCGGCGATCGCGAGGTCCAGTTGACTGAGCCGCCGGCGATGCCGCCACTGCCGCAGCAATTCCCCAACCGTGTGCATGGATGCTACTCATCAGGACGCCGAACGCCATGAAATGCGATTTCATCGACAACCATCCCGGACAGTGGAAACACTGCCGCCCATGACTACGCAGAACATGACCCACGACAACAAGAGCATCGTCCAGCAAGCGCTGACGGCACTGGTCGCGACCGGCGACGTCAACGCGCTCGCGCCCTTGCTGAGCGACGACTTCCTCCACCACCGGCCGGACGCGACCTCCAAGACGAAGCCGGAATGGCTGGCCGCCGTGGGCGCCGCGCTCGCCCCACTCGCCGGCATGCAGGTCGAGATCCAACACGTGCTGGCCGACGGCGAGCACGTCGTGATGCACTCGCGGCGCCGGCTGCCCGATGCCGGGCCGGAGATCACGGTCATCGACATCTGGCGGCTCGACGACGGTCTGATCGCCGAGGCATGGGAAATCATCGAGCCGGTGTCCCAGGCGGCCGCCAACCTGACCTGGTGGGAGATTCGCTGATCGCCGACCCGGCCGTGAACCGGGCGCCACGGCCGTGAACCGAACACCGGCTCGCCGGCAGGAAGGACGCGACCAGGCTTCACGTCGGGCTTGACCAAGCGCGACGGCACGGAAACGACGCTGCGCCACCCGGCGGCTGGGGACATGGTCGGGAGAAGAAACCCGATCCGAAGCGGGCGCCCTCGCATCGAGGGCGCCCGGTTCGCTTCGTGCTCTACGCCGGCGCCTTGACGGTAGAGCCCGCCGCTGCCCTCTCCCGCGTGACGCGGCGGCGCCGGGTCGGCAGCCCGAGCGTCGGGTTGGCGACGCCCCAGGCGGCGCCCTTGCAGACCAACTCCTTGTAGACGGCGGCGAGCCGTCCGGTCAGAACCGCCTGCACGGCACGGTCATCGGCGGTGACGTACTGGATCAAGCCCTCCTTGCGGCCCAGTGAGATGCACTGGTTGAAGTAGCGGATCGGCGTGTTCGGAAGCTTCCCGCCGGTCAGGCGCGCCGCGATCGCGTCGGCGGCCTGCCACGCGGCCGGAGTTCCCGAGGCGCACGACATCCGCAGCGGCTTGCCCCCGGGGCCCATCGCCATGGCCGCGTCGCCGACGGCGTACACGTCCGGGTGCGAGACCGAGCGCATGGTCCCGTCGACCACGATCTGGCCGGTGCCGGTGACCTCCAGGGTGGTCGCCTTCGCGATCGGGTGCACCGCGAAGCCGGTGGTCCACACGGTGACCGCGGCCGGGATGGCCGTGCCGTCGGCGGTGGTGACACGGTCGGCTTCGACGCCGGTGACGGCGGCGTGCTCGTGCACGGTGATCCCGAGCTTGCCGAAGACCTTCCGCAGGTGCTCGCGGCCCTTGGCCGAAAGCCAGTCGCCGAGGCCACCGTGGGCGGCGAGGGCGACGTCGAGGTCCGGGCGGGCCTCGGCGATCTCGGTCGCGGCCTCCAGGCCGGTGAGGCCGCCGCCGACGACGAGGACGGTCTGCCCGGCGTCGAGGCCGGCAAGGCGCTCGCGCAGCCGGAGTGCTCCGGGGCGGCCGGCGATCTCATAGGCGTGCTCGGCGGTCCCGGGGACGCCTTGGGCGTTCCAGCCGCTGCCGAGGGCGTAGACGAGCGTGTCGTAGGCGAGTTCTTCGGCGCCGTTCGCGTCGATGACGGAGACGGTCCTCGCGTCGACATCGACGTCGGTGACCTTCGCGAGCCTCAGATCGACGCCGGTACCCGCGAGCATCTCGCTGAATGGCCGGGGTTTGAGGTCCTGGCCGGCCGCCAGCTGGTGCATGCGGACGCGTTCGACGAAGTCGGGCTCGGCGTTGACGAGGGTGATGGCGACATCCTCGCGGCGGAGCCGCTTGGCGAGGCGGCCGGCGGCGATGGCTCCGGTGTACCCGGCTCCGAGGACGATGATGCGGTGCTGCATTTCCTTGGCTCCTGTCGCGCGTGTTTGCCACTTGAACCGGGCGGCCCGCCGATTCCTGACAGGAACGCGATGTGAAGCACCTCACATAGCGATCAGAAGGCGTTGAACAGGGGCTCCTCGTGGTCGGCGGCCGCCCAGTGCGCGGTCGCGCGTTCGAGTTTGTCGGGGTTCACCTGGTTGCGGAACGCGGCGATGCCCTCGGCGGTGATCTCCAGGCACATGACACCGACGACCCGGCCGTTCACGACGGCCACGACGGCGGGGCCGCCGTTGGCGGTCCAGGCGTAGACCTCGGGCGCGCCGCCGACCATGGCGCGCTTGGCCTCGCCGGGTTTGAACAGGCCCCGCAGGAACTTCGCGACCGCGACGGCGCCCTCGAACGCCTTGGCACGGGCCGGGACCTTCCCGCCGCCGTCGCCGATCGAGATGGCGTCGTCGGTGAGCAGGCGCACGAGCGGCTCGATCTGGCCGCTGGTGGCGGCCGCCAGGAATTCCTCGATGATCCGCCGGGCGGTGGCCTCGTCGACCTCGGCGCGGGCCTTGCCGTCCGCGATGTGCTTCTTGGCGCGGTGGAAGATCTGCTGGCTGGCGGCCTCGGTGATGTCGAGGATGTCGGCGATCTCCCGGTGCGGGTAGTCGAAGGCCTCCCGCAGCACGTACACCGCCCGTTCATTGGGGGAGAGGCGCTCCATGAGGGTGAGGACCGCGTACGAGACCGATTCGCGCTGCTCGGCGGTGTCGGCCGGGCCGAGCATCGGGTCCCCGGCCAGCAGCGGCTCGGGAAGCCATTGGCCCACGTAGGTCTCGCGCCGCGCCCGCGCGGAGGTGAGCTGGTTGAGACACAGGTTGGTGAGGACCTTCGTCAGCCAGGCCTCGGGGACCTCGATGCGGTCGACGTCGGCGGCCTGCCAGCGCAGGAACGTGTCCTGCACCGCGTCCTCGGCATCCCCGGCGCTGCCGAGGAGGCGGTAGGCGATGGCCTCCAGGCGCGGCCTGGAGGCCTCGAACCGGTCGACGTCGTGTGCGGTCGTCAAGGGCACGGCCCGAGCCTAGCCCGCGCGGCTCACGCGGCGACAGCGCGCGTCGGCAATGGCACCGCGACGCCGATCGGCCGAGCCGCCGCCGTCTGCCCTCAGCAGACATATCGACAGGTCGCGGGGCCGCGGCGGATACAAAGGCGCCATGCGTGTTTCCCCGAATATGAGCTACCGGGACCGGCTGAACGACAAGCTGTTCCAGCAACGGACCCTGCTGTTGACCGGAGAGGTCGACGACGAGATGGCCGAGCGGGTGTGCGCCGAGATGGTGTTGCTGGCCTCGGCGGATTCCGAGCGCGACATCATCCTGTACATCAATTCGCCCGGAGGGTCGGTGATGGCCGGGCTGGCGATCTACGACACGATGAAGCTGGTCCCGAACGACGTGGTCACCGTCGCGCTCGGGTTCGCCGCGAGCATGGGGCAGGTGCTGCTGGCGTCCGGCACGCACGGCAAGCGGGTCAGCCTCGCGCACAGCCGGATCATGATGCACCAGCCGTCGGCCGGCATCGGCGGCACGGCGATCGACATCGCGATCCAGTCCGAGAACCTCCGGTACATGAAGCGGCAGTCCGAGGAGATCCTCGCCGCGGAGACGGGACGCACGATCGAGGAGATCTCCGCCGACAGCGACCGGGACCGCTGGTTCACCCCGGAGCAGGCCCGCGACTACGGGATGATCGACGAGATCGTCGACTCCTTCCACAGCCTCGCGCCGTACGCCGCCAACCGGATGGGGTTCTCGTCATGACGCAGTACACGATCCCGTACGTGATCGAACGGACCCCGGTGGGGGAGCGGTCGTTCGACATCTTCAGCCGGCTGCTCAACGAGCGGATCATCTTCCTCGGAACCGAGATCGACGACGGCGTCGCGAACGTCGTGATGGCGCAGTTGCTCCACCTGGAGGCGGAGAGCCCGGACCAGGAGATCAACCTGTACATCAACTCTCCCGGCGGCTCGACGACCGCGATGCTCGCGATCTACGACACCATGCAGTTCATCCGCGCGAAGGTCGCGACGTACTGCATGGGCCAGGCGGCCTCCGCCGCCGCGGTGCTGCTCGCCGCCGGCACTCCCGGACGGCGGTTCGCGCTCGCCCACTCCCGCGTGCTGCTGCACCAGCCGTCCACGCAGGGGCAGGGAACCATCTCCGACCTGTCCCTGCAGGCGGCGGAGGTGATGCGCATACGCGCGCAGACCGAGGAGATCCTCAGTTCCCACACCGGAGTGGACGCCGCCCAGTTGCGCAAGGACACCGACCGGGACCGGGTCTTCAGCGCTCGCGAGGCCATCGAGTACGGCCTGGCCGACGAGCTGATCATCACCCGCGAGGCGTCGTAGCGCTCACGCCGCCAGCAGCTCCACCCGCGGCGTACCGGACGGCCCGCGCGTCGCGATCCGGCGTGACGCCGTGATCCGCCGGACGGCGCGGGTGAGCAGGTGCTCGATCGGCAACCCGAGCGCGTCGCACACCGAATGCAGCATCTCCGACGACGGCTCTTTGCGTCCGCGCTCGACCTCTGACAGATACTGCTTGGACATGCCGACCGCACGCGCCACGTCATCGAGCGTGCGGTCCTGGTCCAGCCGCTCGTCGCGCAGGATCTCCCCGTACACCGTGCGCAGCAACGGGTCCGGGCCCTCGGGGATCTCGGGGCCGCGCTCCTTGCCGGTCCGGCGCGTCCGGATGTCGATGACCGCTGATCGGCCCGAGGCTGCCATGTCTGGCAGTCTGGCACGTCCGGATCTCCGGCAGACCGTTTGTTCGCGGACAGGTGAGCGAGCCGACCTCCGCCGGCGTTCCCGTTCGAGGTCCTGCGGGGTGCCGGAGACTCGAGCGCCTCGTCGTCATGCGCGTGCCCACCGGAGACTGCACGAACGTGGCCTCGCGGCGGCGTTCCGATCGGTCGGCGGTGTAAGGGCCGGCGCCCCGCGTCACCGCACGTCAGCGGTGTCGGAAGTTTCCGCGTTGCTACCGGAGCCCCCGTTGCGTGAGGAGGCCGCGGAGCGCGGCGAGGCTCTCGTCACGGAACTCGGGAAGGCCGTGCTCGATGCCGTGCAGGACGTCCGCGGCCGCGTCCGCCAGTTCCCAGAAGCGGAGCTTGCGCTCAAGGCGGTCGGTGAACGGGACGCCGCGCAGTTCCTGGAGCCGCTGGGTGAACCCGGGGCCCGTCTCGGACCACAGGTAGCACAGGTCGTAGTCGGGGTCGCCGATCGCGGTGTCGCCGAAGTCGATGAGGCCGGTGACGTCTGTGCCGGTCACGAGGAGGTGGTCGAGGCTGATGTCGGCGTGGATCAGCACCGGCGCGTAGTCGAAGCAGGCGTCGTCGCCGATGTAGTCCTCGAAGGCGGCGACCAGCGTCCGGGACTCACCCGACGGCAGCGCGGGGACGACCTCGGCGCGCAGCAGGTCGAGGCGCTCGCCGAGCTCCGCTCGCGGATCCGATTCGGGGACGCCGAGCTCGCGTGCGCGTCCGACCGGGAAGGCATGGATCGCATCGATCAGTGCGGCGATGCGGCGGATCGGCGCGGGCTCGTCCAGGAGGCCGCGCCGGTGCCACTCCTCTTCCGACAGCGATTCACCCGGGACGGCTGGATAGCAGCAGAATTCGCCGGGGCCGAGCGGATTCGGGGCGGTGAAGGCGAAACGCGGGATCGGAAGGGGGAGATGTTCGGCGAGTTCGGGCAGGAGGGCGGCCTCGCAGGCGATCCCCTCGGCGCCGTCCTCGTTGTAAGGGAAGCGCAGGACGAACGACGTTCCGCCGTCGCTGTCCGGCGGGTCGAGGCGGAGCGCGACGCTCTCCATGCCGGCGCCCAAAGGGTGCAGCGCACGACGCGCGAGATCGTCGCGGACATTCGCGAGCGCGGAGCGGACCCGCGCTTCCCAGTCGTCGGGGAGAGCGACGTTCCAGGTCATCATCGCCTCCCATGGGTCAGGCAGGCTCGGAAACCGGATGCGATGCCGGGTGCGGAATGAAGCTCGGAACAGGGCGTCAGGTTAACGTCGCACATTCCCGGAGCGCTATCGATCGAGGAGCTCCGGGACACCGCCGGCGCGACCGGCCTCGGGCATTGGTCACAGCCGTCGTGTTGCGCCTCGTCCTCGCGTAGAGCCGTCTGGATCCAATGGGTGCGAGCTCCTGTGACCGGCCTAACGAGATCTTTCCGGCGATTGCGGACCATAATCCATGGACTGTTATCGCGAGAGAGGCCCTCCCATCATGGTTGACTTCGTGCCACATCAGCCGCACGTCCGTCGTCTGCGAGACTTCGGGCACCGTGTCGGCCGCCTGGAGCCGGGGGCCAACAACGCCATCACGGATGTCGCGGGGGTCCTTGTCGGACAGACCACCCTCGTGGATGAGCAGAAGGGCGTCTACTCCGGGGTGACGGCCGTCGTACCGGACGCGCTTTCTTCCGCCCGAACCGTTCCGGCCGGATTTCATGTGGGGAACGGCTACGGAAAGTTCGTCGGCGTCACGCAGGTCATGGAGCTCGGCGAACTGGAGACGCCCGTTCTGCTGACCTCGACGTTGTCCACCTTCCGCGTCGCTGACAGCCTGCTGAGCTGGCTCATCGACAAGGCGGCCGAGCCCGTTCGCTCCGTGAACCCCGTCGTCGGCGAGGTCAACGACTCCTGGTTGTCCTCCGTCGATCCGCGTCCTGTCACGACCGAGCACGTCTACGGCGCGCTCGACGGCGCACACGACGGTCCGGTCGCGATGGGGAACGTCGGCGGCGGCACCGGGGCTATCGCGCTCGGGTTCAAGGCCGGCATCGGTACGGCTTCGCGCAAGGTGGTGCTGCACGACCGCCAGGCGACCGTCGGGGTCCTGGTGCAAGCCAACATGGGCGGAAACCTGCGGCTCCTGGGTCGCACGATCACCCCCGAGGACCTGGGCCTATCCCGACCCGGGTACGTCTCCGAGCGGGGCTCCTGCGTCGTCGTGATCGCCGTCGATGTGGCCTGCGGCGCCCTTCAGTTGTCACGAATCGCGGCCAGGGGCGTCTTCGCGCTCGGCCAGGTGGGCGCGGCGTTCAGCCACGGGAGCGGTGACTATGCCCTGGCCTTCTCTTCCGAGCCCTCCGAGACGCCCAGGACGTTGAACCCCACTGAGCTCGACCGCGTCTTCGCCGCCGTCATGGAGTCGGTCGAGGAAGCGGTGATCGACGCCCTGCTCGCCGCCCGAACGGTCCGTACGCCCTCAGGGCGCGAGGCGATCGCCCTGCCGCACGAGGTGCTGAGGGCATGAGGCGCGGCGGTCGATGTGGCCCCCGCGTGGGGGCCTGAGGAACATCGGAACGGTGGTCCTTGACCTACGGTCCGGTTGGGCCTGCCACGCTCGACGCCGGCACTTGGTGTGACCGCATTCGGAACTGGCGCCCGGTAAGGGGCTGCTTTGTTTTCGAGATGTCTATCGGTGCCGGCCGTCGGCCCGGCCCACGCCGTTGGCTTGATCAGCAGCCTCGAAGAATCACGCTGAGCGGCTCGGCGGGCGCGGCGTGGCGTGACGTGCCACCGGCCGCCAAACAGTTGATCATGCTCCTTTCTGGCGCATCACGCGGGGGCGGGCGGCAGATGGACGGTCATGATCAGGCTGCAGGTCTCGGTGCCCGAGCCGCGGTAGCTGTGGGGCGCGTCGCCGTCGAACGTCGCGGTCTGTCCGGCTTCGACGACGTGCTCGGTGCCGTCGACGATCAGGGTCATCCGGCCGGAGGTGACGCTGATGGTTTCGACGACTCCGGCCTGGTGGGGGTGGCTGCGGTATTCCTCGTCCGGTTCCAGTCGCCAGCGCCAGACCTCGACAGGAGCCGGGCCTGAGGTCGTCAGCATGAGCCGTGCCTCGCTGCCCCGATCTCCGATCCACAGTGGCGCCACCGCCTCGGAGGCCACGACACGGACGCGGCCTTCGGGCGGTCCCTGCATCAGGGCGGACACCGAAATGCCAAGGGTGTCGGCCAGTCGGACCAGGGTGGCCAGGTTGGGATTGCCCTGGGCTTTCTCCAATCCCACCAGGGCGCCCTTGCTGACCTGGGCGCGCCGGCTGAGTTCCTCCAGGGACAGACCCGCGCGGATGCGGGCCGTCCGGACGTTGTGCGCGACCGTCCGCAGGGTTGCGGCTGTCTCGGCCAACTGATCACCATCCTCGCGACTTGACCATTTGAATGCACTTCACGGTCGTTTGGTTGGACCGGTCGGTTTGTTGTACTTTTTGGTCGTTCCAATGGATAGTAAGGGATGTGCTGTGATCGCTCTGCTGCTGGCCCTGGGCAGCTCACTCGCTTACGGGTGCGCAGATTTCCTCGGCGGCCTTGGCGCTCGCAGGGCCCATGTCCTGCGTACCGTGATGATCGCGGCCCCGGCCAGTCTCGCGGTCGAGCTGCTGCTGTGGCCGGTGCTCGGAGCCTCGTTCAGCCCTGCGACCCTTGGCTGGGGTGCTGCCTCGGGGGTCGCCTCGGCCGCCGCGTTCGCCCTGCTCTACCGCACTCTTGCGATCGGCCCGATGAACGTGTTGTCGCCCGTGACCGCGTTGGTGTCCGCCGCGCTGCCCGTCGGTGTGGGTCTGCTGCAGGGCGAACACCTGGCCGCCGCCGGACTGGTGGGTCTACCGCTCGCGCTGGTGGCGGTGGTGCTGGTCAGCGCCGGACACGGCGCGGGCTCGGCGCGCCCATCCCGTGCTGCGCTGCTGCTGGCGTTGGGTGCGGGCGCCGCGATCGCCCTTCAGCTGATCTGTCTGCACCAGGCGCCGTCTGACAGCGGGGTGGCTCCGCTGATCGTGGGCCGGGCGGTCTCCTCGGCGGTCACCCTGGCCGCGGCGGGGCTGATGCACCGCAAGCTCGGCTCCGAGCGGACCGCGTACGCGATGTCGGCAGCCGCGGGTGTGCTGGACTCTGTGGCGAACCTGCTGTTCCTGCTGGCAGTTCGCGGCGGGGACCTCGCCGTCGTCGCCGTGATCACCGCCCTCT
The DNA here is from genome assembly GCF_020826795.1 of Microtetraspora sp. AC03309. Lineage (NCBI taxonomy): Bacteria > Bacillati > Actinomycetota > Actinomycetes > Streptosporangiales > Streptosporangiaceae > Microtetraspora > Microtetraspora sp. AC03309. Next base: position 9,812 of record NZ_JADDIL010000084.1, read on the forward strand.
ACCCGGCCGGCACGGTTCTGCTCGCCCGCGGCGTGCTCGCCGAACGTATCCACCGCGGCCAGCTCGTCGGCCTGGGCACCGCCGCCATCGCCGTCAGCCTTCTCGCCCTGACCTGAGCAAGCCCGTAGCCCACCCCACCACCGAACCAAGGAGAACAGCATGTTCATCCAGCCCTGGGACGCCAGCCTGGACAAAGCCGAATGGCAGACCTGGATCGCCGAAGGCCACGACTTCGGGCAGCTGAGCGTCAACGGCCTGCCCGGCGACCCGCCCATCGTCGTCCCCACCCACTTCACCTGCGACGGAGACCACCTCCTCGTCCACCTCGCCCGGCCCAACCCGGTCTGGAAGGCGATCGAGCGCGACCCGAACGTCGTGCTCACCGTCATCGGCGACTACGCCTTCATCCCCGGCCCCTGGCGCGCCAAGGCCGGGACCCCGCCCCACGACGGGGTCCCCACCAGCTACTACACGGCTGTCCAGTTCACCTGCCGCGCCGGCATCGTCGACGATCCCGAGGCCAAGGCGGAGCTGCTGCGCCGCCAGCTCGCCCACTTCCAGCCCGACGGCGACCACGCCCCCGTCGCCGTCGACCAGCCGCCCTACGGCCGGATGCTGCCCGGCATCCGCGGCCTGCGCATGGAGGTCATCGACGTACTGGCCAAATTCAAATACGACGACCACAAGCCCGTCGAGCACCGCGCCGCCGTCGCCGACCACCTCACCGTGCGCGGCCAGGGCCTCGACGTGCCCACCGCGCTCCAGCAGCGTCGCCGCCTGGACCGCATCGGCCCCTGGAAGCCCTGACCCCACTACCCGCCCGCATACAGGGGCGCTCGGCTCAGGCGCCGACCCGGACGATCGTGCCCGTGATGTCCTGCGGGTTCCGGATGAGGTTGAGGATGGGGCAGACCCGCTCGACCTCGGCGTGCAGCCTGGCGAGTTCCTCGTCCGACGCGGGCGAGTCCAGGTGGACCTCGTAGCGGAAGTTCTGCGGATGGACCGGGATGTCGGTGTTGTCCGGCGACTGGGCGCGCGGGTCGTACTCGGCCCGCACATCCACCGACAGCGCGTCGATCGGCACCTCGAGCTCGGCGGCCTTGATGAGGAAGATGTGCGTCACGCAGCTGCCCAGGACGCCCGCCTGCAGCTCGGGTGAACCCGGCCCCAGGTCGTACCCGGCGAAGTCGGGCCCGCTGTCGCTGAGGATCTGGAAGTCGCGGATCCTGATCCGCCGTACGCCGCTGCGGCCTTCGGCGGTCACGGTCGCGCGCAGCGGCACGGGACCGCCGCCGCTCTCCGCCGAGGTGGCCCGGCGGGCGAGGAGCGCGGCGCGCTTCTGGACGAGATATTCGCGAAGGGTGCTCATGCGAGCGTCACCTGTCCTTCCGGGGTGTCGAGTACGGCATGCAGCCCGGGGGCCGGGCCCCGCTCGACCGTGACCGTGACCCCCAAGGCGTCCAGGGGGCCGCGCGCCGACGCGGGATCGGGGTGGATCACGGTGAAGGAGGCCAGGGAGAGTGCCGGGATGCCCGAGGCCGATGGGTGCGTGGTGCTCCCCCAGTCGATGAGGAACGGCGTGGTCCGGACGGCGGCCGGGTCGTCGCGCCTGGTCAGTCGCCATTCGAGGAGCGTGCCTTCGGGTGTGCGCCGCGAGAGCGGCTCGATGGAGCCGGGATCGTAACCGGCCTCGCGTGCCCGCCGTACGGAGGCGTCGATGTCACCGGGACGCACGGCCCACGCGGCGAGCGTGGGCTCGGTCAGCGACTCCAGGCCGAAGGCGCGCGGCCGGGTGCCGGGCCTGGACGGATCGGGGCCGATGATCTCCAGGTAGGCGCCGTCTCCGAGGCCGACGAGGTAGTTGGCCGTGCCGCCGGGGTGCGCGCCGCCCGCGGAGGGGACGACGCCGGTCAGCGTGGCGAAGGCCGCCACCCCGGCCTCGAGGTCGGGGACGGCGTACACGAGGTGGTCCAGTGCGATGGTCACGCGGGTTCTCCCAGGGAAAGCATGAGCCGGTTGGCCCAGTTGAAGAAGGCGGCGGCGTGGATCACGTCGCTGATCTCCAGGTCGTCGAGCCCGGCGGCGCGCAGGGCCGCCAGGTGGTCGGCGCCGAGCGCGCCGGGGGTGGCGGTCAGCGCCACCGAGGCGTCGATGATCGCCCGCCACCGCTCGTTCTGCGGTGCGGCGACGCCGTCGTCGAGCAGCCGCCGCACGTCGTCCGGACGCTTGGAGTAGTGCGCGGCGAAGCGGGCGTGCACCGAGGCGCAGAAGACGCAGCCGTTGTGCCGCGAGGTCGCGGTCGCGGCCAGCTCCCGCTCGGAGCGGGGCAGGCCTCCGTCGGCGTTGTAGAAGATGTCGTTGTCGGTCGTGGTTCGCGCGTGCAGCACGCGCGGGTCGAGCGCCAGCAGCCGGAAGTACGGCGAGGACGCGCGCGCCCGGTCGACGAGGGCGTCGTGGTGGGCATCGGTCAGCTCGTCCTCGGCCGGCGGCTCCAGCCAGGGTTCCCAGCCGAGCTTGTCCTGGGTGAACTTCATCGGTCGGCTCCTAGGAGACGCAGACCCGCGACCACGCGGATCTGGAAGGTGAGAAAGGCGACGAGCTGCGAGATCGTCACCACGCCCGTGGTGGTCCAGCCGGCGTCGAGGAGCCTCTTGAGCGCGTCGCGGCTCGATTCGCGGGGGCGGAAGACCAGCAGGTGGGCGTGGTCGAGGGCGGCGGCGAGGCGCTCGTCGAGCGCCGCGCGCCGCCCCGCCCGGTAGGCCGGGCCGATCAGGCTCTCCTGCGCGAGCGCCGGCTCGTCGTAGACGCCGTACGGGCCGACGGTCCGGCTCGCCTCGATCTCGCGCTCGATGGTCGTACGCAGGTCGGGGGCGTGCTCGGCCAGCCGGTCGGCGTAGTGGCGGGCGACGGCGGGGTCCTGGTGGAGTCCGGCGACGAAGGCGGCCAGGGCGACGCGCTCGACCAGGGTCACCTCCTGCTCCGAGTCGGGGGCGAACAGCGCCTCGTAGGCGCGCTGGGCGTGTTCGCGGGCGTCGGGACGCCGGTCGCGCAGCAGGTCCAGGCGGGAGCCCGGCCGGATCCCGGCCAGCGTGTCGATGACGTCGACGGCCGTGTCGACGGCTGTGTCGGTAGTTGTGTCGGTGGTTGTGCCGGTGGTCGGGTCGGTAGTCGTGCCGGCGCTTGTGTCGGCGGTCATGCGGTGTTTCCTTCCAATATCGCCTCCAGTGCGGGAGCCACCTCGGTCGCGAGCAGCTCGATGGAGCGCAGGATCAGCTCGTGCGGCGGGTCGATGGAGTGCACCTGGAAGACCAGGTCGGTGGCACGTTCCAGCGTCGGGTCCGCCCTCAGGCTGGCGATGACGTCCTCGGGGGTGCCGACGTGGGCGTCCCAGGTGGCGATCAGATCGTCGACACCGCCGCCGTCCGGCTGCTGCCGCGGACCCGGCCCGGACAGGCCCTCGGCGGCCCAATGCAGCGCCTCCTCGCGGGTGTCGGCGACGAACGCGGTGCGCGAGACCATGATCCGGGGCGCGACGCCGGAGGGCAGGTTGGCGTAGTAGGCGTCCACGATGGGCTTCTGGATCTCGGCCAGCGTGGCGTGCCGCGCCCCCTCGGGCCTGGGCTGGGTGCGCGAGAGCATCAGCCCGTTGCCCGCCCGCCCGGCGCGCTCGCCGCCGGCGACGGAGAACGTGGCCTCCCAGATGGCGTCGGCCAGCGTCGGCGCGGCCGGGTAGAGGTGGTTGCCGCCGCCCAGGTCCTTGCCCGACCACGCGTCCACGAGCACCTGGAGGTGGTCGGCGTAGATGGAGCCGCGCCGGGCCGGGTCCTTGCCGAAGGCGGGGAACGACGCGGGCGTGCCGCCGCCGCCGACGCCGACCTCCAGCCGCCCGCCGGACAGCAGGTCGAGCACGGCGGCGTCCTCGGCCACGCGCACCGGGTGCTCGAGCGGCAGGGTGATGATGCCGGTGCCGAGCCTGATCCGGCTGGTGCGCGCGGCCACGTGGCTGAGGAACACCAGCGGCGCGGGCAGGCCGCCCTCATCACCGTCGAAATGGTGCTGGGCCACCCAGGCGGTGTCGAAGCCGAGGCGTTCGGCGTGCTCGATCTGTTCGACGGCCAGGCGGTAGCGCTCGCCGGGCGGGGCGTCGTCGAGCACCCGGGTGAAGAAGCCGATCCGGGTCATCGCACCGGCTCCGCCACGGCGGCGAGCAGCTCGCGGGTGTACTCCTCCCGCGGACTGTCGAAGATCTGGTGCGTCGTCCCTGATTCCACAATGCGTCCTTTGTTCATGACGGAAACGGTGTGCGATATCTGCCGCACGACGGCGAGGTCGTGGGAGATGAAGAGATAGGTGAGTCCGAGGTCGCGCTGGAGCTCCTCCAGCAGCGTCAGGATCTGCGCCTGCACGGTCACGTCCAGCGCGGATACGGCCTCGTCGAGCACGACCACCTCGGGCTCGACGGCGAGCGCGCGGGCGATCGCCACCCGCTGGCGCTGTCCGCCGGACAGCTCACCGGGCCGGCGCTCGAGCAGCGTCTCGGGCAGCGCGACGCGCTCAAGCAGCTCCTTCACCCGGGCACGGCGGGCGGCCCGGTCGCCGAGGCGGAAGTTGCGCAGCGGCTCCTCCACGATTCCGGCGACCGTCTGGCGGGGATCGAGCGAGCCGTAGGGGTTCTGGTAGACGAGCTGCACCCTGCGCCGGAAATCGCGCGGGCCCACCGGGTCGCCGCCGATCACGACTTCGCCCGACGTGGCCCCGGTGAAGCGGGTCACGACGCGCGCCGTCGTGGTCTTGCCCGAGCCCGACTCGCCTACCAGGGCATGCGTACTGCCCCGCAGTACCTCGAAGGAGACACCGTCGACGGCGCGGAAGGAGCCGAACTCCTTGACGAGGTCGCGTACGACGATGGTGGGCTCGGCCGAGGTGTCCACCGACTTGAACTCGCGTGCGGTCAGCGCCGGGGCGTCCTCGAAGAGCCGGCGCGTGTACGGCGCGGCAGGCGCGGCGAGCACCTCGCGGACGCCGCCCGACTCCTCGATCAGGCCGTCCTTCATCACGACCAGGCGGTCGGAGCGCGCGGCCGCCACGCCCAGGTCGTGGGTGACCAGGAGGACCGCCGTGCCGTACTCCTTTCTGAGGTCGTCGATGAGGTCGAGGATGCGACGCTGGACGGTGACGTCCAGGGCGCTGGTCGGCTCGTCGGCGATGATCAGGCTGGGGCGCAGGGCGATCGCGATGGCGATGAGCACGCGCTGGCGCATGCCGCCGGAGAGTTCGTGCGGGTACTGGCCGGCGCGGCGCTCGGGGTCGTCGAGGCCGACGCGGGTGAGCAGCTCGATCACCCGCCGCCTGATGCCCGCTCTGTTGCCATATTTGTGGATCTTGAGGGTCTCGCCGATCTGCTGACCGATCTTCATGACCGGGTTCAGCGAGTTCGACGGGTCCTGGGGGACCAGGCCGATCCGGTGCCCCCGGATCGACCGCAGGCGGCACTGCGACCAGCCCGCGATGTCGACGCCGTTGAGCAGGACCTCGCCCGACGACGCCGGGTGCAGGCCGATGATCGCGTTGGCCGTCGTGGTCTTGCCGGAACCCGACTCGCCGACCACGGCGACGACCTCTCCCTGCTCGACCGTGAACGAGACGCCCTTGACCGCGACCTGCCGGCCGTACGCGACCGTGAGATCCCGGACGTCGAGGAGGCTCATCTGATCTCCTTCGAGATGCGACCGGCGGCGAGCACCACGGCGACGACGACCGCGCCGGGGAGTGTGGTGAGCCACCACGAGGTGGCCAGGTAGTTGCGGCCCTCGGCGATGAGCAGTCCCCACTCGGGCGTCGGCGGCTCGGCTCCATAGCCGAGGAAGCCGAGCGTGGAGATCGCCAGGATCGCCACGCCGAACTGCAGCGCCGACAGCGCGATGACCGGGCCGAGGGAGTTCGGCAGTACGTGCCGCACGAGCACGCCGGCGAAGGTGCCGCCGCTGCCGAACGCGGCCTCGACATAGTCGGCGCGGCGAACCCGGACCACCTCGGCCCTGGCCAGGCGGGCGAAGGAGGCGACGGAGCCGACGCCCACCGCGATCGCCACGTTCACCGTGCCGGGCCCGAGCAGGATGATCATCGTGAGCGCCAGCAGCAGCCCCGGCACCGACAACAGCACGTCCATGATCCGCATGACGGTCTCGTCGACCACCCCGCGCACCGACCCGGCGACCAGGCCGAGCAGCGTGCCGAGCAGCAGGCCGACGCCGACCGCGACGAGCGCGCCCGAGAGCGACTGAACCGATCCATGCACCACTCGCGCGAACAGGTCGCGCCCCACGGCGTCGGTACCGAACAGATGCGCGGCGCTCGGCTCCCGGAGCTTCTCGGCCGGGACCCCGGCCAGCGGGTCGTACCCGGTGAACAGCGACGGCACGGCGGCCCAGAGCACCACCAGGGCGATGACCGCCCACGACAGCCACCTCATGCCGCCAGCCTCGGGTCGAGCACCGGGAACAGCACGTCGACCAGCAGGTTGACCACGACGAAGATGGTCGCGGCCAGCACCACCACGGCCAGGAGCACCGGAGTGTCCTGAGCGTTGACCGCCTGCTCGGTGAGGCGGCCGATGCCGCCCCGGCCGAAGACGGTCTCGGTGACCACGGACCCGGCGATCAGCTCGCCGAACACCAGGCCCGCCACGGTCAGCGTCGGCGGCAGCGCGTTGCGCGCGACGTGCCGCCACAGGATCCAGGAGCGCGAGGCGCCCTTGGCCGCCACCACCGGAACGAACGGCTGGGTGAGCACCTGGTCGATGCTGCGCGCGAGCACCTGCGCGATCGGCGCGGAGATCGGCACGGCCAGCGTGAGCACCGGCAGCACGAGCTGCTGGAGCTCGGTGCCGCCGATGACCGGGACCAGCCGGAGCCGGAACGAGAAGATCTGGATGAGCAGGATGCCGAGCCAGAACGCCGGGACCGAGATGAACAGGGCGGGCACCGCCAGCAGCAGGCCGCGCAGCCTGCCGCTGTACGCGGAGCCGAAGGCGATCAGCACGGCCAGCAGCACCGCCAGCACGAAGGCGCAGGTGGCCAGCTTGGCCGTCTCCGGCAGTCCCTCGGCCAGCCGCTCGACGACCGGGGTGCCGGTGTCGACCGAGTAGCCGAAGTCGCCGTGGAGGAAGCCGAGCACGGTGTGCAGGTAGCCGCCCGCGTCGTAGTACTCGCGGATCTCGGCGATCTGCTCCGGCGACAGCCCGAGTTCGGGGTTCTGGAACTTGATCAGGATGGAGTCGCCGGGCAGGGCCTGGAGCAGGATGTACGCCGCGGTGAAGGCGGCCCACAGGACAAGCAGGGCCTGTCCTGCCCTTTTGAGCAGGTATTTCGTCACTTATTGAGCCAGACAGAGTAGAAGCTCGGCCGGCCGACCGCCTCGAAGGCCGCCCCGTGGACGTACGGCGCGATGCCGTAGACCTGGGGCTCCTCGAAGAGCGGGATGGCGTACCCCTGGTCGATGACGTACCGCTGGATCTCGGCCACCTTCTCGTTCCGCTTGGTCTCGTCGGCGAGGGCCGACTCCTCCTCAAGGAGCTGGTCGAGCTTCTTGTCGTTGGAGAGGATCACGTCGCGGTTCTTCGTGTGGAAGTGGCTCTTGATCACGTCCTGGTCGGCGCGGCCGACCATCGAGTGGTTCACCGCCGTCTTCTCGGCGTTCTTGATGTCCACGGCCTGGGTGCCCGCGTCGGCGGGGCGGATCTCGAGCTTCACGCCGATCTTGGTCCACTGCTGGGCGATGAGCTCCAGGGTCTGCTTGGACAGCGGCTGCGGGCCGGCGACGAAGACGCCGAGTTGCAGCTTGACGCCGTCCTTCTCCCGGATGCCGTCGGCGCCGCGCGTCCATCCGGCCTCGTCGAGCAGCTTGTCGGCCGTGCCGGGGTCGTAGGCGAGCTGGTCCGACAGGTCGACGTATCCGGCCGCCAGATGGCTGAGGACCGAGGTCGCCACGGGATAGTTGTCGGTGAAGAGGGTGGTCACGACCTCCTTGGCGTCGGTCCCTGCCTGCAGCGCCTTCCTGACCCTGATGTCCTTCAGGATGCTGTTGGCGGGGCGCAGGTAGAGGCCGTTGTTGACGCCTCGGGTGGGTTCACCCTTGACGACGAAGCCGGCGTTCTCGACCGTCGCCTCGTCGTAGGCCTGCACGTACCGGACGTAGTCGGCCTGCCCGGAGGTCAGCGCGCCCACCCGGACGTTGTCCTCCGGCGTCACGATGATCTTGATGAGGTCGAGGTAGGCCCGCCCCTGGTGCGCGGAGGAGGACGGCGCCCAGTTGTAGTCCTTGCGCGCCTGGAGGTCGATCTCCTTGTCGACGACCTGCTTGGCCACCGTGAACGGTCCCGAGCCGATGACGTTCTTCAGCTGGCACTGCTCCTCGTACGGCAGGCTGATCGTCTTCTTGGAGACCAGACCGGCGCCGATCACCGAGGTGCCCTGGAGGAACCCGGGCGACGGCTTGCTGAAGTGGAAGCGCACGGTCCTGGCGTCGATGACCTCGCTGCGCTCGTAGTTGTTGACGAACTCGGCCGGGGGCAGCTTGAGCTTGTCGTCGCCGAGGCCGTACACGTCGAAGTTGGCGGCCACGGCCTCGGCGTCGAGTGGGGTGCCGTCGCTGAACGTCACGCCGTCCCGCAGATGGAAGGTGTACTCCGTGGCGTCCTCGTTGATCTCCCACTTGGTGGCGATCCACGGCTCGACCTTGAGCGTCTCCGGATTCTGCCAGGTCAGCTTGTCGGTGAGTTGGTTGAGCACGCCGCCGTTCGGATAGAAGCCGGCCGCCGGGAGGTAGAGGCAGGTGGGCGGCTGGTGTTCCAGGTAGGTGAGCGTGCCGCCGTACACGGGGTTGCCGTCGCTCTTGCCGTCGCTCTTGGCTTGGGCGCCGGTGCCGGAACCACCACAGGAGGTCAGAAGTCCTACGGCGGCGAGCATGGCCAGGGTGACGACCGCAGGTCTGAAGGAGGACATGTTCCGAACAACCCTTCGTTTTCTGGGGGACTTAGGGATAGACCATAATACCTACCTGAATTGTAGACAAATCGAATCGGTGGGCTCGAACCCAGCTTCCCGAGGGGGATCCAGGCAGTGGCCGACACCTTCATGCGGCGCGGGAGTGCCGCTGGAGTGGACAGGTGAGCAGTGACTCGGCGTGGGGAGTGCTGCTGGAGTGACGGGTGAGCAGTGATCACAGGGCGGCCCCCATACGGCCGGCATCTGATCCGGACGTCGGCGCGGACCACCCCGCGCGCTGTGGAGGCGTTGGACGCGCCGTCACGTCATCGTCCACGTCATCGTCCACGTCCACGGCAACGCCGAAGCTCTGCGCAGGCTGCTGAACTGGGCGAAGACCGGTGGTTCGCGCGCCGACGCACGGTGACGGCTCCGTCGATCCGAGCCGATCGGCTTTAGGCGTTCGTCAAGAAGAACCGAGCAGGTGGATCGCCGGGAATCGCCGCGACAGGGCGTCCGGCGAGATCGGCCGAGCGACGGCCCCGGCGTAGTCCATTTCCACCTGGACGTCGTCTGGACGACGTTCTGAATTGAGGAAGGCGACGACCTCCAGCGCCTCCTCGATCGTCATCTCGGCGGGAGCGTGATCGATCTTGCCCTGCGACTTGAGGCAGGGCACCCAGGCCGCCACGCTCGGGCTGGGCGTGGAATAGAGCCCCACCTTGCCGTGGACGGCCGGGTCCAGCGGATCCGCCCATGAGCCGAGCCCGCCGGGGAACTGCTTCCTGCTGAACGCGATGCCGAGTGATGCGTAGTCAAACGGGACGGCGATGTCGCGGTGCGCGACGCCGGGGATTTCCGCGACGAGGTTCTCGGTGGCGTCGGGCAGGGCCGCCGGGTCCGGCTTGGTGAGCCAGTCGTGCTCGATGGGGACCGACACGTACTGACTGCGGACGACAGGGGAGCCGCTCGATCGGTCGGGTTCGCTTCGTCAACCACGGGACCGAAGGGCGGGAGGCGTGATCCGTACGCGCTCCTCCTCGGGGCGGCTGTCGATGTCGTCGAGTTGCTCGCGGATCGTCGTCCGCAGGTCGTCGTAGTCGCGGAAGTAGCAGTCGTTGAACAGGGTGTAGCCGGTCCACATCAGGTTGGCGCACACCCGCGGCGGCACCTTGCCCGTCGCCGCGCCCATGCCGACCAGCGCCACCGACCCGATGCCGCCTGGCTCCTTCTCGTTCTGCATGTGGATGGCCTGGAACGCGGCGGCGCAGGCCAGAGCCACGTTCAGTGTCTCGCTCACGTTCTGCGCCGACTGCACCATCGTCGGCGTGGAGATCAGGAACTTCGGGTTGGTCGCGCCGGACGGCACGCACACCGCGCTTCCCACCGGCAGCGTCCCTTCGAACTGGTCGCGGATCGCCCGCTGGACGCGCAGTTGGATCCCCGCGCCGAGGTGCCGCTTGATTGCGGCGTCGACCCCGCCGTCCATCCGGCCGCGGGAGTTGGTCGGGCTGACCCAGGCGTCGACACGCTGGTTGAGGATCGACCCCTTGTGGATCTCGACCTCGGGAGTGTCGGCGAACGCGGCCCGCCACTCCTGCACCACCTTCGTGTTGACGTCCACCAGCACGACCTTGAGCGGGGGCTTCACATGCGTGACGGTCATTGCGCACTCCTGGCACGGGGGAGGGGTTCCAACGTCGACGAAAGTAGCGGGCCACACCGACAAAAAGGATCACGGTCGCGGACGGTAATGATCGCCGCCCGCCGACGTACCGGCTCCGGGTCGCGCTGTCGTCAACCTGCCGCCGACCAGGTCGTACGCGCTGCGACAGAGAAGCCCACCCACTCCAACGGGTGGGCATTCCGGTTTCCGACATCGCATTAGGGATCTTCACACGGCACAATTCCCCCACTTCAGTCACCCGCGCCGTCACCGGTACGGCCCACCGACCCGGGAACCCACCATGAGCGATGTCAACGCCCCCACCTCGCCCGACCCGAACGACCCCTTGGCCCTCGCCGAGCTTTTCAAGGGCGGCGGCGAGCCGTGGCTGCCTCTCCTGAAGCCGGTCATCGAAGACCAGCCGGTCGCGGCCACGTTCATCGGCCCGGGCCGCGGCCCGAACGTCGTGCCCGTCCGGGAACTGACCTTCCAGGCGCTCAAGCCCAACCCGCCGCACAAGTGGAAGGTCGTCGTCTTCGGCCAGAACCCGTACCCGCGGGCCGAGAGCGCCACCGGCATCGCCATGTTCGACAACACCTTCCACGACTGGGCCGACAGCCAGTTCGGCAAGGTCATCACCATCCGCTGCATCATCAAGGCGGCGGCGATGTGGAAGCACGGCATCCCGAAGAAGACGCCGATCGCCGACATCCGCGCGCTCCTGAAGAAGCACGACACCGTACAGCCGCCGGAGTGGTTCCAGGCGATGCTCACGCAGGGCGTGCTGCTTCTGAACGCCGCACTCACCGCCAGCGGCGACGGGGCGATGGCCACCGACCAGCACACCGCGTTCTGGCGGCCGGTCGTCGAGCGGCTCGTCGAGGAGATCCTCAAGGCCAAGCAGAACGCCGACGAGAAGGACCGGGGCGTGGTGTTCGCCTGGTGGGGGGTCCACGCCCGCAGTCTGAAAGCCGTCGTGCTGCGGCTCCAGAAGAAATACCCCGACGTGAAGGTCGAGCACATCGACCACCCGAACCCCGCCGCGCAGGGCGACATCTTCTGCGACGGGGACCACTTCGCCGCCGTGAACGGAGCACTCAAGGCGCTCGGGGCCGACGAGATCGACTGGCTGCCCAGCAAGGGATGGAACACGTCGGCCGCGCAAACCGGTGGTGCGGACGCGGACACGGCGGACCGCATGGGGGCGTTCATCGCCTCCACCATGGAGTTGCACCAGCTCTACCTCGAACGGCTCGCCAGCGTCAAGGACGAAGGGCTGGAGCTCCCGGCGATCACCGGTGTGTTCGACACCCCGCTCATGGACTTCCGCGAGGCCGTCGCCCCGGCGGCCGAGCTGCTGGCGGGGCTCGACCGGCACGTGACGCAGTCGTACCGGTTCGGCGAGAAGCAGGCGGTCGGCGCGACCGACGGCCTCTCCGCCGACGAGATCGCGGCCCTCTACCTCTACACCTGCGAGTCGGCGTTCTACCGGCAGATCAACGCCACGCTGCGCAACCCGGACCGCACCCGGGTCGCCCCGTACCTGCCGTACCTGCGGCTCCTGTTCTCGGCGGTGTCGCGTCTGCCGGCCCGCAAGAAGCCGCTGTGGCGCGGGGTGTCGCTGGACCTGCGGGCGCAGTACCCGCTCGGCCGGACCGTGACATGGTGGGGCGTGTCCTCGTGTACGTCGAAGCTCGGCGTGGCCCAGGCGTTCCTCGGCCGCCGCGGCAAGCGGACGCTCTTCGAGGTGCTCCCCGAACGCGCCGTGGGCATCCGGAGCTTCTCCGCGTTCACCGGCGAGGAGGAGTTCATCCTCGCCCCCGGAACGCAGCTCAAGGTGACCGACGTGAAGGTCGAGCGCGGCGGGCTGTGCACCGTGCAACTCACCGAACTGGCGGAGCGGCACCTGGTGGCGTGAGCGGCGGAGGCTGTCCTCGTTCGTCGAGGAGGGCGGCGCAGGTCGTGCTCATGCGGGTGCAGGCCCCGCGGCCGGCCAACCCTTGAATCCGGTCGGACGACATTCCCCATGACAACGCGATCCGAATGTGATGCGTGGCAAACATGATCGCCGTAGACCGGGGAGATGGGTCAGTTGGCGGGCCTCCGCCGCCGAGCATCTGGGAGGGCGCTCGGCGAGACGCCGCCGTTGGGGGCCGCGGTCAGTCGACGGCGGGCAACTCGGCACACAGCGCGGCGGGGAAGACGGGCTCGGCCAGCGCCCGCCCGTCGCAGGGCACGAGCTCCGAGATCCGGTAGCGCCGGTCGCCCGCGGGCGTCGGAGATCGACCCCCTGGCGCCCGAGGCCGCGTCGCGCAGCCCCGGGCGCGAATCTCGCGGGCGTCATGGCGGGATCGCCTCGATCGCGTCCCGCAGGCGCTGCAACACGGGCCCGAGGTCGCCCAGTGATGGCGTGCCCAGCGCAAGCCGCAGCGCACCGGGGCGGTAGGGGCCGGTGGCGAACGCATCGGCGGTGGACACGAGGATCCCTTCCTCCGCGAGCACGGCCGCGACATGGTCGGGGCGCTGGTGCGGCTCCAGGCCGAGCCAGACGATGTAGGAGGTCGGGTGCGCCGTGACGTCCATGCCGGCGAGAGTGGCCCGTGCGATCTCCTGCCGCGTGGCGGCGTCCTCGCGGCGGGCCTTCTCCAACCGCGCGACCGTGCCGTCGGCGATCCACCCGGTGGCGAGCGCGGTGATGAGACCCGGCACCCCCCAGCTCGCCGCGCGCAGGCTCGTGGTGACGGGTTCGGTGTGCTGGTCGGGCACCACGGCGAAGCCGAAGCGGAGTCCGGTCGCCACATTCTTGGACAGGCCGGCGACGTAGCAGGTGCGTTCAGGCGCCAGAGCCTGAAGTGGAGGGGGTCGTGAGGCGTCGAGGAACGCGTACGTGCCGTCCTCGATGATCACACAGTCGCCGGCGCGGGCTATGGAGACGAGGCGGGCGCGCTGCTCCTGATCGAGCACCCAGCCGAGCGGATTGTGCACGGTGGGCATCGCGTAGATCGCACGGACGGGCCGCGTGCGACACAGCCGGCCGAGCGCGGCGAGGTCCGGGCCTGTCGTCGTCAGGGGGATCGAAGCGAGGTCGAGACCGTGCGCTGAGGCGAGGAGCTTGATGCCGGGGTAACTGAGCGCGTCGACGGCCAGGACATCGCCGGGCCGGGTGAGCGCACGCAGTACGGTGTCGATCGCCTGCTGGGTCCCGCCCGTCAACAGGACGTTCGCCGGCGCACTGTCGATTCCGCGGTCGAGCAGGTAGGTGGCCACGACCGCGCGGTCGTGGCGGCGCCCGCCCGGCGGGTGCTGGCGGAGCAGCGACTCGACGTCGCCGGATGTAGAGAGCGTCCTCAAGGCCAGGCGCAGCTGGTCGGCCTGCCCCTGGGCCAGTGGCTGGTTGAACGAAAGGTCGGCCACGCGCGGCACCGGCAAGGCGCGCGAGGGCTCCAGCCCGTCGTAGCCGGACTGGTGCCGGACGAACGTCCCGCGTCCTGGCTCGCCGACAACCAGACCCATGGAGGCCAGCTCGGCGTAGACCCGGGTGGCCGTGGCCAGCGCGACCCGCCGCTCGCGTGCGAGATCGCGGTGCGTCGGCAGCCGGGCGCCCGCCGGGAGCGTGCCGGAGCGGATCGCCGTGGCGAGCTCGTCGACGATGCGCTTGTAGGACGGTGGCCGCATGCCGAACCTGTATCTAGGACAATTAGTGGATTGTCGCAGATTACGGCTTCTACGCTCGGCGTGTCCACGCCCAACGAACGGAGCCCCGGGCATGACCGTACGCATCGACCAGAACGACCACCTTGCCACGATCACCATCGATCGGGAACGGAAGCTCAACGCGCTCGACTACCCGACGATCGACGCGCTGCTCGCCGCGTTCGACCGCATCGATTCCGACGACTCGGTCCGCGCGGTCGTCTTGACCGGCGCCGGCCGCAGGGCGTTCAGTGCGGGCGCGGACATCCCGTCTCTCGCGGCGAGCATCGCGGGCGGGGCCGAGCGCGCCCTTCGCGAGATCGTCCGGCGTGGTCACGGGCTGACCCGGCGGATCGAGGAGTTTCCGAAGCCGGTGATCGTCGCGGTCAACGGTCTCGCCTACGGCGGAGGTTGCGAGATCACCGAGGCCGCGCCGCTCGCGATCGCCGCAGAACACGCGACATTCGGCAAGCCCGAGATCACTCTCGGTTTCCCTCCGCCGTTCGGCGGCTCCCAGCGGCTGCCCCGGCACGTCGGTCGCAAGCGCGGCCTGGAGATGATTCTGACCGGCGACCCGATCAACGCCGCACGGGCCGCCGAGATCGGCTTGGTCAACGCTGTCGTACCAGCCGACGACCTCCTCGACGCCGCGCGGGACCTGGCCGCCCGGATCGTCAGGCATGCGCCGACGGCCGTGGCTGCCTGCCTGCGCTCGGCCACCCGGGGTATCAACCTGCCGATCGACGAGGGGCTGGCAGTCGAGGCGGCCTGCTTTGCCGCCACCGTGTCCACTGAAGGAGTGCGGGACGGTCTGCGCCGGTTCCTCGACCGCTCCGCCGCATCCGGCTGATCCGGCCCTGAACGCATCCCCGAGGCGCACGACGTTCGACCAACCGGAATGTGAGTGGAAGCCCCGACCATTGCCGAAACCAGTGACAAACACGCGCGGCCAACACCGCACCGGGCGCACCGAACGAGACGTCGACCGGGCCTCCTCCCGGCATCCCCCAGAGGGAGATGTGAAGTGGGGGAGCGGCGCCCGGGCGACGTCTACGCACCGGCCGGTGCGGCGGTCCGGCCGGAACGTGCGACTGCGCTGCCGTGCCGGGCGAGGCCCCGCCGTTGCGGCCCGCAGGGGTGGCGAGGGCAGCCCCCGCCGGGGCGCAGACCGATCGCCGTCTGGTCACCGCTGACTGGTGTTCAGGGTATTACCACGTAAGGGCTGTAGAAGTACGATCCATTGGTCTGGTCATGCATTCGCACCCGGCAAGACCCCTGGTTACCGACTGAGAAGACGAAACTCTTTCTCTGACCTGCCGAGATGGAGAAGGCGCCGTTATCGTCTTTCTGGAAGCCATTAATGCACATCAGGCGGAACCGCGCAGTGATTTTGGAGCCTGAGTGCTTGGCGTAGGCCGCGTCGTAACCGGCGGGAGAGCCGGAAATGCCGGTCGCGCACAGGTCACCGTTTGTGAGAGGGCTGCATTTCGTCGGGCCGAAACCAGCTGCGCCGGCCTGGGCCGCGGACGCGGAGAAGGCGGTCAGCGGCACAGCGGCGCACACTGCCGCGAGCACAAGAGCGCTGATTCGACGACGAGTGATCATTCGTTGGTCCTTTCCCAGATGGACTGTTGTTGTGCGGAACTCAGGTAATGATCACCGCCCAGCTGGGATCTTGAGAACCAATAAGGTTCCAGGGTGCTGCCAGGTCCTCGATGGACGAGTGCGACAAGCCCGCCGGATGAGGAACTGACCACCCGGGCGCTGGCGCCTGCCGACTGCATGGCGGATCCACGAAGAACCATCGGAAGGTCGCGGCCATCGCGCTTGAGCGTCAGACCGCCGACGAGGCGCTGCGGCTGCTCGGCCGGAAGGGGCGGTTTGCCGGCCGTCAGTCCTCGTCGTCCTCGACGGCGTCCGGGTACCGGAAGGGGTGCCCTGGCCGGGGCCGCCGGCCTTGAGGGTGAACAGGTAGCGGTCCGATCGTCGTGAGTAGACAGTGTCTACTCAGCCTGGTAGACACTGTCTATGGAAGGTGAGAGCTCCCTTCGGGAGCGGCTGATCGACGTCGGAGTGGATCTCGTGACGACCGAGGGCTCCGCGTCGCTGGGGCTGCGTGAGATCGCCCGCCGGGCGGGGGTGTCGCACGGGGCACCGCGCCGGTATTTCCCCACGCACCATGCCCTGTTGTCAGCGATCGCCCGGCGGGGCTTCGAGGATCTCGGGGCCCGGTTCGCGGCCGCGATCGCCGGCACCACATCGCCGCGAGCCCAGGTGCGGGCCGCCGCGCTGGTCTACGTCGGGTACGCGCTGGAGAACCGCGGCATGTTCGAGCTGATGTTTCGCCACGATCTGCTCGACAGCGAGCAGCACGCCTCCGGCGAACGACGGCTGCGGGAGGCGACCCTCCCACTGTTCGAGCGCATCGTCGCCCTCATCGCCCGATGCCGGGCGGAGCCGACCACCGCGCACCGGCCCGGTCCGCCGAACAAGGCCGCACCACCGCCGGCCGTGACGGCCGCCGCCCTCTGGGCGAACCTGCACGGCATCGCCCAACTGTGGGCGTGGGGCAGCCTTCAGCTCGCCCTCGACGCCCCACCGCCAGTCGGTGCGCCTGGCAGCGACCAACTCGACCAGCTCGTCGCCACGGTGCTGGACGCCCACCTGGGCCCGGTGGACTCATGACCGCGCCCGTACGGCGGCGCCTCGCGCTCCTGGTCAGTGTGGCCGGCGCGATGCTCGTCGCGCTGGACGGCACGGTCCTGCTCGTGGCGCAACCCAGCCTGCAGCGCGACCTCGGCGCAAGCGTGGCGCAGGTCCAGTGGACGAGCACCGGCTACCTGCTCGCGGTGGCCTCGCTTCTCGTCATCGCCGGCCGCCTCGGGGACCGGTACGGGCACCCGCGGCTGCTGTTCGTCGGCGTGCTCGGTTTCGGCGCCGCCTCGGCCGGTATCGCGCTCGCGCCCTCTATCGGCTGGGTGATCGCCCTGCGCGCCGCACAGGGCGTGTTCGGTGCGCTGCTCCAGCCGGCGACACTCGCGCTGCTGAGGCTGACGTATCCGGCGGACCGGCTCGGTACGCCGGTCGCCGACGCTGCTCGGACTCGTCGCCGTCGCAGGCATCGCGGCCGTGCTCACCTGGCACGAACGCCGCACCGCGCACCCGACCGTGCCGCACGCGGTGGCGCGGTCCGTACCGGTGACGGCATCGATGGCGATCCTGCTGGTCACCAACGCCGGCCTGTTCGGCGCACTCTTCACGGCCACGTTCTACCTCCAGGACGTACTCCGCCTCGATGCGCTCGCCAGCGGCCTGCGCGTCCTTCCATTGACCGCGCTCATGGTCCTCGGCGCACCCGTCGCCGGCACCGCACTGCGCCGGTACGGCCCGCGCCGCAGCGCGATCGCCGGTACGGCCCTCGTCGTCACCGGCATAGCGGGGCTGTCCCTGCTCGGCCCGACCAGTACGTGGACGGCCATGGGCGCGATCTTCGCCGTACTCGGCGCGGGGTTCGCCACCGTGATGGTCACCGCCACCGGAACCGTCGTCGGCGACGCGCCACCCGGGTACGCCGGGGTCGTCGGCGGGCTCAAGCAGACCGCCATGAACATCGGCCCGACCCTCGGCATCGCCGTCGCCGCCAGCGCCGGGGCGTCCGCCGGCGACTCCCCGGTCACGGCCGCAACGTCCACTCCGGCGATGGGTTCCACCCTGCTTGTCCTGGCCGGACTCTCAGCCCTCGGCCTGTTACCGGCGTCGCTCCTGCCCCGCGCCCGGCCCACCGAGCAAGGTCCGGCACGGCCGGTCGGCACTCACTCGCGGCTCGAAGGACAGGTGAAATGAACCCCGATCCCACATCGACGACAACATCGAGGACGTCGCCCAGGCCGCCGATACGGCGGAGCCGACCTCTGTAGGCGACGTACGGATTGGCGCTTCACCCAGGCGTGTCCCCAGGCGGGATCTCGGTATCGGCGGGCGCGGCAGGGGTGTAGATCACCACATGCAGGTCGGGGTGGTCTGCGGGGGCCAGGCGGTGGTGTTCGTAGCGCAGGACGCCTTGAGCGGGGTGGTGGAAGACGCGCAGGCGGGAGGCGAAGCCCTCGATGTGGTGGTCTTGCCAGGCATCACGGAACGGCTTACTCGTCTGGAGGAGGCGCTGGATGACCGCGGAGCGGGCCAGGTCGCCGAGGCGGGGTCCGGCCTCGGCGCGGAATTCGGCGAGGAAGCGACGACTGGTGGTCTCCCAGTCGGGCAGCAGGTCGCGGACGTAGGGGTCGGTGAACACCAGCCACAGCAGGTTGCGCTCGGGCGGGGCGACGGTGGCCACGTTCGGGTACAGCGCGGTGTAGGCGGTGTTCCAGCCGGTGATCGTCCAGTCGGGGGCGATGGCGTAGGCCGGGAAGCCGGCGAGCGCGTCCAGCAGTCGCCGCACATGGCCGGGCGCCACCTGGTCGACCGGTTCGGCGGCCGGGGGCAGCGGTGTGTACCCGGCCAGGGAGAGCACGTAGGCGTGCTCGGTGGTGGTCAGGCGCAGGGTGCGGGCGAGGGCGTCCAGGACCTGGCGGGAGGGCTGGATGTCGCGGCCCTGTTCCAGCCACGTGTACCAGGTGGCGCTCACCCCGGAGAGGGTGGCGACCTCCTCGCGGCGCAGCCCGCCCCTCCGGCGGGGCCCGGCCGGGGGCAAGCCCACTGCCGTGGGGTCCAGGTGTGCCCGCCTGGCGCGCAGGAAGCTGCCCAGTTCTGCCCGTCGCTCGGCCGCCGTGTTCACCCTGACAAGGTTAAATGCTGGTAGTGGGACTGCTAGCAGTACGGGCGTCTTCGCCGCACGCTCATGCGCCACGAGCATTACGGCATGCCACAGTTCAGATCACGTACGGTCACCCATGGGCGGAACATGGCCGGGGCCCGCGCCCTGATGCGCGCCTCCGGTATCCCGGCATCGGACATCGGTACCAAGCCGGTCGTCGCGGTGGCCAACAGCTTCACGGAGTTCGTCCCGGGCCACACTCACCTGCAACCGGTGGGCCGCATCGTCTGCGAGGCCATCACGGAGGCGGGCGGGATCGCGCGCGAGTTCAACACCATCGCCATCGACGACGGCATCGCCATGGGCCATGCCGGGATGCTGTACTCGCTGCCGTCGCGGGACCTGATCGCCGACTCCATCGAGTACATGGTCCAGGCGCACTGCGCCGACGCCCTGGTGTGCGTCTCCAACTGCGACAAGATCACGCCCGGGATGCTGATGGCCGCGCTGCGGCTCGACATCCCCACCGTGTTCGTCTCCGGCGGCCCCATGGAAGGCGGACGCGCGGTGTTGACCGACGGTACGGTCCGCACCGGCCTGAACCTGATCACCGCCGTCTCTGAGGCCGTCAACCCCGCCGTGCCGGACGGCGACCTGGCCCGGATCGAGGAGGCGGCCTGCCCCACCTGCGGATCCTGCGCGGGCATGTTCACCGCCAACTCCATGAACTGCCTGCTGGAAGCGCTCGGCCTGGCACTGCCCGGCAACGGCTCCACCCTGGCCACCCACACCGCGCGCCGGGCCCTGTACGAGCAGGCCGGCCGCACCGTGATGGAACTGGCCGCCCGCTACTACGGCAAGGACGACACCCGCGTGCTGCCCAGATCCATCGCCTCCCGCGCCGCGTTCGACAACGCCATGGCCCTGGACCTGGCCATGGGCGGCTCCACCAACACCCTGTTGCACCTGCTCGCCGCCGCACACGAGGCCGACCTCGACTACACCCTGGCCGACATCGAGGCCCGCTCCCACCAGGTGCCGTACCTGTGCAAGGTCGCCCCCAACGGCCCGCATCTGATGGAGGACGTCCACCGCGCCGGCGGCATCCCCGCCATCCTGGGCGAACTACACCGCGCCGGACTGCTCCACAAGGACGTGCACACCGTCCACGCCGACTCCCTCGACGAGTGGCTGGCCACCTGGGACGTCCGCGGCCCTTCCCCCTCCCGTGAGGCGATCGAGTTGTTCCACGCCGCCCCAGGCGGCACCCGCTCGTCGACCGCGTTCTCCCAGTCGTCCCGCTGGGAGTCCCTCGACCGGGACGCCGCGGCCGGCTGCATCCGCGACACCGTGCACGCCTACTCGCCGGATGCGGGCCTGGCCGTCCTGCGCGGCAACCTCGCCCCCGACGGCGCTGTGGTCAAGTCCGCCGGAGTCCCGGAAGGCATGCAGATCTTCAGCGGCCGGGCGGTGGTGACCGAGTCGCAGGAGGAGGCCGCCGAAGCGATCCTGTCCGGACGCGTCACGCCGGGCACCGTCCTGGTCATCCGCTACGAGGGGCCACGCGGAGGCCCCGGCATGCAGGAGATGCTGTATCCGACCGCCTACCTCAAAGGACGGGGCCTGGCCACCTCGTGCGCGGTGGTCACCGACGGCCGTTTCTCCGGCGGCAGTTCCGGCCTGTCGATCGGCCACGTCTCGCCCGAGGCAGCCGCCGGCGGCCCCCTGGCTCTCGTCCAGGAGGGCGACACCATCACGATCGACATCGCCGGCCGGCTCCTCCGCCTGCAGGTCGGAGAGCCGGATCTCGCAGCCCGGCGCGCCGACCTGGAGCAGGGCAGCGGCTACCGGCCCCGCCACCGCGACCGCCCTCTTTCCACCGCGCTGCGCGCCTACGCCGCCTTGGCCCAGTCCGCTGACAAGGGCGCCGTACGTGAATTCGGGGACCGGTGACGCTCAGCTTGTCGTTCAGGTTCCGATCTTCGTGATCGCGGTGTTCGGGACATTCCGCGTGGTGGTCGCCGCTATCCGATCCTGCTGGCGCTGGTCGCCCAGTCGGCGGTTGCCTGCACGCTTTGCGTCGCGACCTGCGCTACGCCCAGCAGGGCACCATCGCGCGGAGTCGGCCGTCCTGTGAGGCATGTTGGTGATCTTCTCTCGTGATCGAGGGTTTCTGAGAGAACGATCAGCAAGCTGTGTTCGTCGGCCGTTCGTAGACGCTCCGCCAACGGCTCCAACCTCCGCCGGCCGGTAATCAGCCCTCGGCGCCAACAGCCACGACGGAGTCCTTCCGTCTCGGTGCGGAATACTACATCACCGCAGGTCAGGGGACGGGTCCGTTGGATTCTGCTCCATCGCTACCGGGACTCCCTTCGCGATGATGGCTGCTACGGCAAGAGCCTGGTGAGAAGGGTGCGAAGTTCTTGGGACCCGTCCCGGCCGAGGATGTCGTCGATGTCGCGCTCGACGCACTCCAGGGCTTCGCGCACCGCGGGGATGCGGGCGCGGCCGAGGTCGGTGAGCTGTAGGGCGTAGCGGCGTCGGTCGTGCGGGTCCTGGCCGCGGGACACGATGTCTACCCGCACCAGTTCTTCGATGAGTGACGCGGTGGCCGGTTCGGTGAGGTGCAGGTATCGGGCCAGTTGCTCTTGCGGGCAGGGGCCGAGCCTGTCCAGGGCGGGCAGCAAGGCGAAGTGGCGGGTGCGCAGGCCATAGGTCGCGAGCTGACGATCCCCGATGCGGCGAAGCCGGTAGTGGGCTTGGGTGATCAGGTGCTCGATGCTGTGGATGGCCGATGGTCCGTCGTCGGCCACGAGCTTGGTCAGCATCGCGGTGAGGCGCTGCCGTTCGGGTGTGGTGAGGGCGCTGGTGAGCCGGGCGTCGCGGTAGGCGACGGCGTGGCGCATGTCGTCCAGCGCGGTACGGCCCGCCTCGGTGAGCGACAGCACGTAGGTGCGGCGGTTTGCCGGGTTTCGGGTGCGCACGACATGGCCCGCCTCCTGGAGCCGATCGAGCAGCCTGACCATGATCGTACGGTTGATGCCGAGGCGGTGGGCAAGGTCCTGCTGTGAGGGGGCGTCCTCGTCGGCGAGGATGTCGAGCACCACGAACTCGCGCGCCTGTGACCCGTCCTGCAAGGCATGGGCGGCGATGGCGGTGAACACGCGGCGCAGCAGGTGGCCGGTGGTCGCATGCAGCGGTCCGGATTCATCGTCGACGACGTTCCTTGCTTCTTCGGGCACGCGCCTCACCTCCCCGCATGATGCTAGCAGGCGATCATTGCGTAGGTGACAGTTGCATTGGCATTAGTTGGGATGTTGACAGTTGTAGAAGTGCAGACCTAAAGTCCAGGACAACTCATCGAAGGGTGCAACGATCATGCATACCGTCGCCGTCGTCGACTCCCATCTCGCCTACACGCGGACCGGGCCGGGCTAGTCGCCAGTGGTGTTCCTGCACGGCAGCCGGCCGGTTCTCCCACGAGCTCACCGAGACTCTCACTCCGGCCGCAGGCCACTCGGGCCGCGTGCAGATCCATGTCAATGCCCATCTCGCAGCTCGTCGTCCGAACATTTGGGCGCCGAATGAATCCCCCTGGAGTTAAGACCATGATCAAGCCGTTCCACATCGACATCCCTCAGGCCGACCTCGACGACCTGACCGACCGGCTCTCCCGCACCCGCTGGCCCAACGAGGTCGCCGACGCCGGGTGGGACTACGGCTTCCCGCTGGCACGGCTCAAGGAACTGGTCGAATACTGGCGCACCGGCTACGACTGGCGTGAGCACGAGGCCAAGCTCAACGAGCTTCCGCACTTCACCACCGAGATCGAGGGCCAGAACATCCACTTCGTCCACGTCCGGTCTTCGAAGCCGGACGCGCTCGCGCTGATCCTCACCCACGGCTGGCCCGGTTCGTTCCTGGAGTTCCTCGACGTGATCGAGCCGCTGTCACGCGACTTCCACCTGGTGATTCCGTCCATCCCGGGTTACGGCTTCTCCGGGCCGACCCACGAGCGCGGCTGGGATATCGTCCGGGTCGCGCGGGCCTGGGCTGAGCTGATGCGCCGTCTCGGGTACGAGCGCTATGGCGCGCAGGGCGGCGACTTCGGCTCGGGCATCTCGACGGCGCTCGGCGCGGCGGCACCCGAGCAGGTCGTCGGGGTGCACGTCAACTACCTGCCGACCCGGCCGGTCCCTGACGCCGACATCGAACTGTCCGAAACGGATGAAGCTCGGCTGGACAAGGTCAGGCAGCTGATGGCGAATCGTCCGCCGTACCAGGCTCTGCAGGCCCTCACCCCGCAGACCATCGGCTACGCGCTGACCGACTCACCGGTCGGCCAACTGGTCTGGATCGCCGAGCGCTTCGCACAGTGGACCGACCCTCGCTCGCAGATCAGCGACGACCGGATGCTCACCGACATCTCGCTGTACTGGCTGACCGCCACCGCGGCGTCCTCGGCACGGCTGCACCACGACGCTCCTCGGGGGCGGCCCGCGCCGTGCCCGGTACCGGTCGGCGTGGCGGTGTTCGCGCACGACATCACGCTGTCGGTGCGACCGCTGGCTGAACGGCTGTACGACATCAGGCACTGGTCGGAGTTCGAGCGCGGCGGCCACTTCGCCGCGATGGAGGTGCCGGAGTTGCTCGCCGAGGACGTCCGGGAGTTCTTCCTTACCCGCATCACGTACGACCAGCGGGTCGCCACCCGTTAGGAGACACTGCTGGAGCATGCGTCCTCAGCCGGCCAGGACCAGCTTGCGCACGCTTTTGACGGCCTCCTCATGGGAGGTGTCGGCAATCGGATGGGATCGAGTAGTTGTGCATGGGCACACCGAGCAGGATGGTGTCGGCCTCGCGGAGCTCCTTGATCAGCGGCGTGCGCGCAGCGCGGCCAGCAGCCATTCGAAGGCCGGGACCGCCGGTGGGGATGGATTCTGGCCCTTGAGGATGTTCAGAAGCTGCCAGTACCGCTCCACTCGGGGCTCGGCGACCATGTCCAGCCATGTGATCAGGGCGACGGTCTCCTCGGCGGGAAGGTCGTCGGGGATGATCCGCTTCAGGATCAGGCTCGCCCCGGCCGACTCCGGCGCGATTCCGCGCGACAGAGCGGCGCCTGCGTGCTCCAGGACCAAGGGCCGGAGGGTGAGGCCGTACTCCAGGCGGTTGTTCTCCTCGCCGCTGAGGACCATCCGCCGGACCGTCTGCTGGAAGCTCTCGTCGCCCGCCAACTCGGCCAGCTCCACCCACGCGTTGATCTGTTCGGAGGTCGGGTCCTCCGGGAGATCGGACGGGAGGTCACGCATCCATCCCGCGACGAGCGAGGCGTCCTCGTCGACGACGTCGGCGAACGCGCGGTCGACGAAGTCGTCGATGATCTGCTGACGTTCCCGTGCCGAGAGTCGGGCCAGCGCGTTGATCAATGTAATCTCCTTGGTCGAGCTGTCACGGTTGGCGAGAACCCGCATGACGGACCGGCGTATCTTCAGGGTGCGGATCTCGGCGTCGAGCGCTTTGACGTGCAGGTCCGCCACTTCGCTCAGCGTGGCGCGCTTCTCCAGCACCTGCTGGATGGCGTCAAGCCCGAGCCCGAGATCACGAAGTGTCCGGACGAGGTCCAGCCGCGCGGCCGCCTCCGCGTCATAGAGCCGGTACCCGCCCTCCGACCTCTGGACCGGCGGGACGACGCCGCTATCGGACCAGAAGCGGATCGTGCGCGCCTGCAGCCCCGTACGCCGGGCCAGCTGCCCGATCGTGTAAAGACCCGTCACGTCGTTCATGGCTCGAATCTGCACCTTCCACCTGGTGGAACCTCAAGCGATTTGTCGGAGATTCTCGCCGTAGAGCAGCCGGTCGACGCGACCGAACACGTCGATCACCTCAGCGCATGCTCGCGGGCGGGGCCCGGTGCCGCGATCCACAAGAAGGGTCGCGACCAACTGGAGACGCTGCGCGACCTGCCTGCCGTGCCACCGTACGCGGCGGCCACCGCTTCGCGAGGAGGCTGTCCGTCCACAGCGGACGACCAGAAGGCGAAGGCAAGGAGATCCCACCCCTTGCCACTCTCAACGTACAACGCACCGGGGGGCTTGCGGCAAGACCCGGGTCGTGCCTCAGGATTGTCGGCTGAGGCCAGGACCTGCGGAAATGGGGGACGCGAAGTGCGTGTGTTGATGTCGACGTGGGGATCGCGCGGAGATGTCGAGCCGCTGGCGGGACTGGCGGTGGGGTTGCGGGAGCTCGGCGCGGAGGTGCGGGTGTGCGCACCGCCGGATGAGGAGTTCGCGGCGCTGCTGACGCGTGTCGGCGTGCCGCTGGTGCCGCTCGGCCCGACGGTGCGTTCGGTGGTCGCCGGCACGAAGCCACCGACGGCGGAAGACGCGTTCCGGCTCGCTGCTGAATTGGTCGCCGCGCGGTTCGACACGCTCACCGCGGCGGCCGAGGGATGTGACGCGCTGCTGGCGACCGGCCTGATGCCGGCCGGCGCACGGGACGTGGCCGAGAAGCTCGGCATCCGCTACGTGTTCGCGTGCCTCCATATCTTCGGACTGCCGTCGCGGCACTTCCCTCCGGGCAGGCGGCCGGGCACGCAGTCCCCGGAGGGGGAGACCGACAACCGGGTGTTGTGGGAGCAGGACGCCCAGAGGGTGAACGCGTTGTACGGCGAGGCGCTCAACAGTCATCGGACGGCGATCGGCCTGCCGCCGGTGGACGACGTCCGCGACTACGTCTTCGCCGACCGGCCGTGGCTGGCGGCGGACGCGATGCTGTGTCCGTCGCAGGGCATGACGGACCTCGACATCGTGCAGACCGGGGCGTGGATCCTGTCCGACGACCGTCCGCTCCCGGAGGGGCTGGAGGCGTTCCTGGAGGCCGGCGCCCCACCGGTGTACGTGGGCCTCGGCAGCATGGCCGCATACGCTCCGAAGGACATCGCCCGGGTGGCGATCGAAGCGATCCGCGCACAGGGCCGCCGTGTACTCCTCGCCCGCGGCTGGGCGGGGCTGGCCCCGATCGACGACGCCGAGGACTGCTTCGTCGTCGGCGAGGTCAACCAGCAGGCACTGTTCGGCCGGGTGGCCGCCGTCGTGCACCACGGCGGCGCGGGCACCACGACGACCGCCTCCCGGGCCGGCGCGCCCCAGGTGGTGGTACCCCAGATCGCGGACCAGCCGTACTGGGCGGGCCGGGTGGCCGACCTGGGCATCGGTGTGGCTCACGAGGGTCCGACGCCGACCTTCGAGTCCCTGTCCGCCGCGCTCAGAACCGCTCTGACCCCGGAGACCCGCGCACGAGCGACCGCCGTGGCCGGCACGATCCGCACCGACGGGGCGACGGTGGCCGCGAAATTGCTCCTCGACGCGGTCAGCTGAGAAAGGCCGCTCGTGCCCGCGTGAACCACACGGAATCCTCGAGCCAGGGACCGGCGGGCGACCACGCCCGAGCGCCGCGAGATCAAGAAGATCGGCCAGTCCACGCCGGTCGAGCACGGTCTGCCGTTCTCGACCTGGAGCCTGGCCGGGACACTTCCTAGCCGAGGGCGTGGTCGAGGTTGAAGGCGGCGCTGATGAGCGCGAGGTGCGTGATCGCCTGCGGGAAGTTGCCGAGCTGCTCGCCCGTGTGCCCGATCTGCTCCGCGTAGAGGCCCAGATGGTTGGCGTACGTCAGCATCTTCTCGAAGGCCAGACGGGCCTCGTCGAGGCGGCCGGCGCGGGCCAGGGCCTCGACGTACCAGAACGAGCAGATGGAGAACGTGCCCTCGGGGCCCTGCAGGCCGTCCGGGCTCACCTCGGGGTCATAGCGGTAGACCAGCGAGTCGGAGACCAGCCCGGCGCCGAGCGCGTCCAGCGTGGACAGCCACTTGGGGTCGGTCGGCGAGACGAACTTGGCCAGCGGCATCATCAGCACGGAGGCGTCCAGGACCTCCTCGTCGAAGTGCTGGATGAAGGCCTGCAACGTCGACGACCAGCCGTTCTTCATGATCTGGCGGTAGATCGTGTCCCTGGCGCACCGCCAGCTCGACAGGTCGGCGGGCAGGCCGCGCTGGAGGGCCACCCGCATGGCGCGCTCGATGGCGACCCAGCACATGAGACGGGAGTACACGAAGTTCTTGCGTCCCCCGCGGGTCTCCCAGATGCCCTCGTCCGGCTGGTCCCAGTTACGACAGACCCAGTCGACCAGGGTGCACAGCTCGTCCCAGCGGTCGCTGGAGATCGGGTCGCCCCACTTGTTGTAGAGGTAGATGGAGTCGACCAGGGCCCCGTAGATGTCCAGCTGCAGCTGACCGGCGGCGGCGTTGCCGATGCGGACAGGGGCGGACCCCCGATAGCCCTCGAGGTGATCCAGCTCCTGCTCGGGCAGGTCGCGGCGCCCGTCGATGCCGTACATGATCTGCAGTGGGCCGTTGTCGCATTCCGTGCAGAGCGGGACGTGCGTGGACAGGAAGTCCATGAACGCCTCCGCCTCCTCAGTGAAGCCGAGTCTGAGCAGCGCGTACACGCAGAACGCGGCGTCCCGGATCCACACGTAGCGGTAGTCCCAGTTGCGCTCGCCGCTGATCCGCTCGGGCAGGCTGGTCGTCGGCGCGGCGACGATCCCGCCGGTAGGCGCGTAGGTGAGCAGCTTGAGGGTGAGCGCGGAGCGGTGGACCACCTCCCGCCACCGGCCCCGGTAGCGCGAGGCGGACAGCCAGCGCCGCCAGTACCGGACCGTGGCGCAGAACTCGCCCTCGGCCTCGGCGATCGGGCACCCCCGCGGCCTGAGGCCTTCGGCCGCCCGGTCGAGGGCGAACACGGCCTGGTCGCCCTCGCTCAGCTTGAACTGCGCGAACACGTCCCGGCCGTCGGTGTCCAGCGGCACGCTGGAGGTCAGTGCCAGGGAGTACGACGGCGACTCGAAGAGCGCCCGGTCCCCCCGCAGATCGACGGTGTGCGACTGCCGCGCGTAGTCGAAGCGGGGGGCCATCCGGACGTGGAAGGGCAGGGTGCCGCGGACACACGTCACCCGGCGGATCAGCCGGTGCCGGTCGACCTCCCGCGAGCCCTCCGCGATGGGCATGAAGTCCTGGATCTCGCCCACCCCGTCGTCGGCGAAGAACCTGGTGATCAGCACGTTGGTGTCGGGGAAATAGAACTGTTTGGTCCGCTCCGCCTCGTCGGCGGCCAGCTCGAACGACCCGCCCCGGTCGGCGTCCAGGATCGAGGCGAACACGCTGGGGGCGTCGAAGCGCGGGCAGCAGTACCAGTCGATGGTGCCGTTGGTGCCCACGAGGGCGACGGTCCGCAGGTCGCCGATCAGCCCGTGGTCGCCGATCGGGAGATAGCGGGAGCCGTCCGCGCACCCGAACTCGCGGCCGGTCATATGTGTCCTCTCCCCATATATGACCGCAAGGCACGCGGGCCGGGTGCCTGGGAGGCCTGCTGTTCGCCAAGGGAAGGCAGATCTTCAGGGAGGCGCTGCCCGGTGTGCGGCTACTGCTCGAAATGGTCGTCGAGGGGATGGAGCCGCTGTGCCGCCCGGACAGATCGTCAGCGTGGCGTTCGGCTCTCTTCCGCCTCCGGGCCGCGGCGGTCTGTCGGCCGGGACGGAGGTCTGGGGCGCTCGGTCATCGGGGCGCGGCCAGGAGGCGCAGGCCGACGACGGCCAGGCCGACCGCCTCCAGGGTCGCCCCCGTGACCTCGAACCACTCGCTGCCGACCACGAGCCCGATCACATGGAGTACCGGCCACGCGATGACCGCGGCGCCGGCCCAGAGCGGGACCGCGCGGCTACGGACGAGAGCCAGCCCGAGCAGCAGCGTTCCGACCAGATTGCCGAGCACGAAGAGGAGGAACACCCAGATCGCCGACGGATCGCTCTGGCTGCTGTCGATGACCGCCGCGTAGTCCGCGAGGGGACCCCCACGCTCTGCCATGACGCTGGTGGTGATTCCCGAGAAGACGATCGCGAAGTAGCACATGTATCCGGCGCCGGCGAGCACCGTGCCGACGAAGCCGAGCCTCGGGCTACGACCTCCCAGGAGCCGCTTGACGCCGAGGACCACCGGAACCATGAGGAGGCTTGCCAGCATCGCGGCGAGAGCACCGACGCGCATCAGACCGGGGTGAGCCGCCTCCAGGGCGAGCGCCTCCGCGCCGGTGCCGTCGCCTCCTCCGGCGCGGGTGGCCCACGCGTACGCGCCGTTGGCGACGACGAATCCCCAGGGGCCGGTGAGCAGAGCCAATGCCAGCGGGACGCTGCGCCGCGGCGGATCCGCCGGTGCCGAAGCGTCGGAGGTCAGTTCGGACGGTGGGAGCGACGTTTCCATGGTTCTCCTCAAGGACTTCCGCATGCCGTGGTGGATGCGGGGGTGGCGTCGGGAGCGGGGAGCCGATATCGGCAGTCTCGGCCGCCTACCTGGCCGGCGGATCGGGGCTGGCGCGGAAGAGAGGTCCGTGCTGCCACGTATTCACGCGGGGGCCCGCAGTCCTCACGTGAGGGACATCGTCCGTGGATCCGGTCGTGCCGCGGGATGCGGCGTGGATCCGGATGCGGGTGTCAGTTCGCCTGGTATGCCCGCAGGAAGGTGTCGACGGCGACGCGCCGGCGAGGAGCAATGACCTCGACGCGCAGAGGGATGCGCCTGGCCGATGTCAATGTTCCGTACACGCCTTTTGGCCGCTGTGATCTAGTTGTTCCTGTTTTGTGACAAATGGGAAGAATGAGGCGATAGGTTCGTCTTCCCTTCAGTCCCTTCATGCACATCGTTCACCCGAGAGATCCACTGTGACCGCTCGAGACCACGCCGCTTTATCGGCGCTTTATCGAACGTGATCGAAGGGACTGCACCTGATGCAGCCATTGGCAGCACGAAAGCTGCTGGGAGGCTCCAAGAGCCGAGGACGTCTCGCCGTGGTCGCCATGGTCGCGACGCTGCTCGTCAGCGGCGTCGTGACGGCGGCGCACGCCGACCCGGACCCGGGGAATGCGGGTCGGGGACGTCCCAGCCCGACGCCGACCAGTTCCCCCACCCCTC
>NZ_JADDIL010000085.1:0-39495 GCF_020826795.1 Microtetraspora sp. AC03309
TCCCGACGATCAGCCCTCACCGGCAGCTGCTTAGAAACTCGTGATCCACAGGTCTTGACGATTGCTCTCCCCCGAGCCAGCACGCCTCTTGCTGCTTGCCTTACGTGCGTGACAGACCATGTATGGGATCACGCTCAGCAGCTTCTCAGCAGCTTGGAGGATAGAGGCGGCCACAGCGAGTTCGGCGAACCGCCCGGCCGGAGTGTCCAGCACGTCGGCGAACACGCGCCGCATCTGCGCTGCGACCTCCGGCACCGGCAGCGTGTAGGCGTGCAGGGTGGCCGCGTCCCACCCGGCCGGGGCCGAACCGATGCCTTCCCAGTCCAGGATGGTCAGAGGAGCAGAGGTCAGGTTCGCGGGATGGAGTTCCGTGGCAAGTCCAAGCGTGTTGTTTTTGTTCCCTGGGATGGATTCTCGGTGCCCGCATGACGGCCGTCTGACTGTGACCGCGAGAAGCAGCAACGTTTGTTCGCTGGTTTGAGCGACGGTCGCGGGGGCTTGGGGCGGTGATGTCGATGAGATTTAGCGACGGTGTCGGGGTGCCCTTGACGGACATTTCCCCAACCGCCAAATGCGGCCGATCCCTGGATCGTATGGAACGTCCGCCGTACAAGTCATGATCTTTGCGGTAGGAAGGCATCGTGACCAACGATCAGCGGCAGGGCAGTCGACGGCAGGACCGCTCACGTGTGACCCGTCCCGTAGAGATCCTGGTGAGCGCCCTGGCGGTCGGAGCAGGATTCGGCGCGGCGACCTCCCTCGTGAACGCCCTCTCCCATAGCTACGCCGACCTTGAAAGCCGTGCCTATACCACCAGCGGGTGGTCCATCGCGGAGATCATGAGCGTGCTGCTCGACTCCGGCTGGGCTTGGGCGGGTTTGGCGGTCGCAGTGGGGTGGCTGGTCACACGCGGCAGGGAGGGCCGTCCCGCAGCATTGGCGCGGGGTGGGGCTGCCGCTGGCGCACTGGCCCTTCTCGCCGCCACGGCCGCCTACAGCATCGTGGACAGCATTCGCAGCGGCGGGCAGATCCCCTGGTACGAGTCCGAATCGCTCCTGTGGTGGGTCGCCAGTGTCGTCTTCGGAGCGCCCCTGGGTGCCGTTGGTGCATGTGTCAAGCGATCGGGAGCGATCGGTTTGCTCGCGAGGTTGATCGTGCCGGTCGGCGCCGCCGTACAGATGGTCGTGCTCCCGCCCGGCAGGAACGAGGTGGTCGAGACCATAGGGAAGACGATCGTATGGACGGCGGCTGCCGCGAGTATCGGCTTCATCGTCGCCTGGTTCCTCCTCGTGGAGCGACGTCGGCGCTCTCTGGCAGCTGCGGCGTCGCCGTAAGAGGAGTGGAGCGCGTCTGCAATTCTTCGCCCCAGACGACGAAGCGGCCCGCCCCGAAAGGACGGGCCGCCCTGATGACGTAGAGAAGATGGTCCGCATGGCGGCCCGCGGTGCGGTCGCGTCCGTCGTTGCGACCTCGCCAGCTCCGGTCGGGGCGCCCGTCAGCGCCGTAGCCGCGAAGGCCGACATCCTTCCAGAGCCGGAAGGCCCGCGGGGTCAGCCACTTCACGTTCGAGCTGCGGACGTTCTTGGGCATGAGCTCCGGAGTCGACGTGACCTGTCCGTTCGGCAGTACGACCTCTCGAAGCTGCACCGGGCTCGCGGTCACGTAGCCCCGTCGTGCTGCCCAGTCGTAGAGCAGCCGGAAGGCGGTCAGCTCCCGCCCGAACTTCGCGCCGCCGACGACCCGGGTTGCGTCCATGGAAGTGGTGTAAGAGTTTCCGCTGGTAGAGGCGTGGCGTCGTGAAATGAGGACGGCCATCGCGTGATCCTTCGTGATTGCGACATCAAGATCGAAGGAGAACAAAGGCGATGGCCGTGAACAACAGTGTGGACTCTGCCGGCTGGCTGGCGAAGCAGATCGAGACCGACGACCCGGATCTGTTGCGATCTATGGTGAAGACCATGGCCGAGGTGTTGATGTCGGCCGAGGCCGACAGCCTGTGCGGCGCCGCATATGGCGAGCGCAGCGGCGAGCGGACCAACTCTCGCAACGGCTACCGCGCCCGCGCCTGGGACACCCGCGCCGGGACGGTCGAGCTGGCGATCCCGAAGCTGCGCCAAGGATCCTACTTCCCGTCCTGGCTACTGGAACGCCGCCGCCGGGCCGAACAAGCCCTGATCAGCGTGGTCGCCACCAGCTATCTGCTCGGCGTCTCAACTCGGAGGGTGGACAAGCTGGTCGAGCAGCTCGGCATCACCGGGATCTCCAAGAGCCAGGTCTCAGCGAAGGTGCTGGATGAGCAGGTGGAGGCCTTCCGCACCCGAGCCCTGGACGGCGGGCCGTATGCGTTCGTCTGGCTGGACGCGTTGACGCAGAAGGTCCGCGAGGGCGGGCGGATCGTCAACGTGCACGCCCTGGTCGCCACCGCTGTCAACGCCAACGGGCAGCGGGAGATCCTCGGCCTGGACATCACCTCGCGGGAGGACGGCGCGGGCTGGCTGGCGTTCCTGCGTGGCCTGGTGGCCCGGGGCCTGTCGGGGGTGCAGATGGTCATCTCCGACGCCCACAGCGGGCTGGTCGAGGCGATCGGGGCGACCCTGCCCGGGGCCTCGTGGCAGCGGTGTCGGACCCACTACCTGCGGAATCTGCTGACGACCGTGCCGAAGTCGGCTCAGCCGTGGGTGGCCACCCTGGTGCGGACGATCTTCGATCAGCCGACCGCCGAGCAGGTCCGCGCTCAGCACGCCTGGGTGATCGACGCGCTTGCGGGCAAGTACCCGGCCGCGGCCGATCATCTGGATCAGGCGCGGGAGGACCTGCTCGCGTTCGCTCAGTTCCCGCGAGAGATCTGGAAGCAGATCTGGTCGAACAATCCCCAGGAGCGGCTGAACAAGGAGATCCGCCGCCGCACCGACGTGGTCGGCATCTTCCCCGACCGAGCCGCGATCATCCGTCTCGTCGGTGCCGTGCTGGCCGAGCAGACCGACGAGTGGACCGAGGCCCGCCGCTATATGGGTCTGGATGTCCTGGCGAAAGCACGTCTACGCGTGATCCCCGGTGACACACCCGGCCAGGAACACCTCCCGGAAACCCTCACCGCTTAACCTGCAGAAACGGATCGCGTGGTGGCTACTCGTACACCACCTCCGTGGACGTGACCCGCAAGCCGCGCCGTACTGACGAAATGCTCGCCCGGGGTTGCCGCCGCCCGAGCGCGCTCTCAACGTTCGATGACATAACCATGATGATCGCATACGAGGGCGTGTCGTCTGAGCTGCCCAAGTGCCGGCGCATTCCGGCGCGGCCGGTGACCCCGTGGAGATGAGCGCGGCTATCCCCGCAGCCAGGACAGCTGCTTTGAACCTTGACGTCATCGAACTTCTCCTTTCCGAGGGAAACCTGCTGGTGATCCCGCCCTGCGCGAACACGAGCTGAGCATCGACCGATTCGCGGGCGGTGTGAGCCGCCAAAAATGACCGTAGGAGAGCCACCGGCCCGTCCCAAAGCCTTTCAATCATGGCTAAAAGGGGCTGTTCGCGCGCGAGCCCCGGTTCAGTAGGAGGTGCCACCGGAATACGGCGGAAACGGGCCGCGTCCGCCGGAGAGCGCACGTCAGGCGGTGGGAGTGGACGGTGGCACCCCTCCCACGTGCTTGCGCTCGGTTAGTGCACCAATCGGTTCGGTGTCATAAAGTGAACCGTATGGTTCAGCAAGAGGTCCTCGATCGTACGTTCGCCGCCCTCGCGGACGGGACCCGGCGACAGATACTCATCCGGCTTGGCCAGGGTCCCGCCACGATCGGCGAGCTGGCCGAACCCTTCGGCATGTCGCTCACCGGCATGAAAAAGCACGTGCACGTCCTGGAGAACGCCGGACTGGTCACGACAGAGAAAGTCGGCAGATCGAGGCAGTGCCGACTGGGAGCCGAGCGCCTGGAGGACGCCATGTCGTGGATCAGCTTCTACCAGCGCCTGTGGGAGCGCCGACTCGACGGTCTCGACGCCTACTTCACCCTCAAGAACGCCCCTGAGACGAACACCGGGAAGGACACCGAGCGATGACGCGGAACGACACCGAGACCATCCAGTTGCGCACAACCCGCGTGCTGCCCGCGACCCCCGAGGAGGTCTTCGACGCCTACACCGACGCCGAGAAGCAGAAGGTTTGGTTCAGCATCCTCGACGAGGAGCCCGGCATCGTCGAGATCGAGGTCGACCTGCGCGTCGGAGGCCGACAGACCGCGGTCTGGGGACCGGACGCCGACAACCTGTTCCGTGAGACGCAGACCTTCCTGGAGATCGACCGCCCGCACCGCCTGCTCACCGAGTCCACCGGCAGCACTCCCGACGGCATGACCATGACCACCACCATCGAGGTCACTTTCGAGGAGTACGAGGGCGGCACCCTGCTCACGGTCGTGCAGAGCGGCTTCCCGGCGCCCGAGGTCCGCGACTTCTTCGTCAAGGAGGTCTGGTCGGGAGCGCTCGACCGGATCGAGGCGTACCTGCGCCGTGCGGGACAGCCATCATGACGCAAGGCGCCAACCCAGGCGCGCCCGCATTACGCGCTCGTGACCGGGCTGCCGTCATCGTCGCCGCCACCGTGGCTGTCGCGCTGGTCCTCAACCTCGCCATCTACGCGGTGGGGCGCGCTCTTGGCGGTGAGTTCCGCTTCACCGCCGAGGGCCAGCCGGCCGAGGTGGACGCGATCACCCTCGTCGGCTTCACCTCCGTGCCGCTGCTCGTCGGGATGACCCTGGTGGCGCTGCTGTCGCGCATCTGGCGCTGGGTGATCCTCGTGGCGATGGTCGTGGGGCCGGCACTCGCCCTCGTGACCATCCCGATCATGACCATCCCCGCCGACCTCGACGAGGCCAGCACCATCACGCTCGCGCTGTGCCACATCGCCCTGGTCCCGGTGACGCTCACCGGCCTCCTGGTACTACGCGCCCTCCGCCAGGAGCCGACACTCGCACCGGCGTCAGAGTAGCGACAGAGGGTCCGGCGTGCCCCGTCCGGGGATGACCTCCGGACGGGGCGCCCCACGCCGGCACGTCTCCCGCAAGCCCCTCATCCCAAAGGAGATCGACGCGTCTCTGGTGACCGCGGCGTGGAAGCGGCCAGTGTTCGCCAACCCCGACCTGCCCAAGGGCGCGGTGGACCGTGACGCGTATGTGGTCTGTGTCGGCCTTTGGGGAGGATGGGTGCGGAAATTGGCGGTAGGCCCTGCTACCTGCAGTGTTCCGAGAGC
The DNA here is from genome assembly GCF_020826795.1 of Microtetraspora sp. AC03309. Lineage (NCBI taxonomy): Bacteria > Bacillati > Actinomycetota > Actinomycetes > Streptosporangiales > Streptosporangiaceae > Microtetraspora > Microtetraspora sp. AC03309. The sequence goes on from NZ_JADDIL010000085.1 coordinate 5,248, forward strand.
CAGAGCCGACACTGCTGCATTCTGCCGGGTTCCCCTGGACAGGAGCCGATGCGGCTGAGCTGCGGAAACGGCAATCCTCCCGAAGGCCTATTCCGGTGGCACCCCAGTAGGGGCGGTCGGAGCTGAGCACCATGCGCATGGCTCGCAGGAGAGGCAACGGCGAGACCACCTGAGCGCTATACCAGCGGCCCCTTGGACTCGTGGAAAAGAGGGCTCGACGCAGGGCCAGAGGTCCGCCGCTCACGCTTTTGATGGGAAGTCGCCGCGCGCGGGCGGAAGAACCGCGGTCTCACACGGAACGCGCAGGACTCGATCATAGCCATTCGGTCCTACCACGTCTTCCCGCGATAAAGATTTACCGCCCTCATCCCATCGAATCTGTCAGTGGACTCTATATCAGACAGAATTGAACTTCTGTCTGGTATCAGATTTTTAAGCTCCTCAGCTCTCCCATGCCCGGAAACAGCTTCACCTGGCGAAACGGACATCGCGACGGAACTGGACCAAAAATTGATCATGAGAAATCACGCGGTGGATCCAGGCTGAGGTGACGTACGGCGCTATCGGATCGCACTCCGTCCGGTCGCTGCATTTTCGAACGTTCCAGGCTGGGGCCAATCTCAACTCTTGCCAGTAAGCCGAATGACAGGAATACTGACTGAGATCATTCACTCCCCGGAGGTCTTCATTGTCGATCACTCGCCGCAGAACCAGCGTGATTGCCGCCGGAGCGTTACTCGCCCTTCCCCTCGTCGGACTCACCAGCCCGTCTGCCGTAGCTGACACGAACTGCGGAAGCTGGCCAGGAAACGGAATCGCGGATCACGACGTTCTAACGCGTACCGTTACCCAGGGCGGTCGTACGGTCAAGTTCGCGCTGGTCAACCAGCGAATCAGCGACCACTCCTTCGCGGCTGTCAGGAGCGGTTACAGTTCCGGCGATCAAACCTGGGTCGACCGTTCCTATGACGAGGGCAGGAACTGGACGCAGTGCGGCCCTTTCAATTCGAAATTCTCCAATGACTTGAACAACTACCACAACTGGATGCGGGCATGCGTCCGTTTCAATGGAGCGAGCTTCTGTACGGGTTGGTGGTACGACACCTAAGTCGTACACCGTAAGTTCCGTCGCTCACCCGGCAGTGATAGTCGGTGAGAACGAGTGAGTGCAGCGGCCTCACATGCGAATCGCCGTGTGAGGCCGCCGATCTCCTTAGTAAACGGAGCGGGTTACCGCTTGAGTAAATCGGATGCGGGCACCTTCCGACATTTCGACGGGAATAGGCCTGTCGTTAACGAAGCTGTCACCAAGTACACGCGATCGCGTTTGCCCTGATCAGCGACATCTGATCCTGGGTCCCGGCCCGTGCGATCAGCGTGCCACTCGGTCACGGCGCCGCCGGGCGGCACGAATCTCGGCGTTGGCGACCTTGTCGTCCAGTAGCGCGTACAGCTGGGTGGTCTCGGTGCTGGCGTGGCCGAGGCGGCGGCGGACGGCCTCGATCGATACCCCGGCGTTGATCAACTCGGTGGCGTGTGCGTGACGCAGCTGGTGGATGTCGATCTCGACTCCGGCGGCGGCGCAGTAGGTCTGCCAGCGGTGGTGGGCGGCGTCGTAGGACAGCGACCCGCCGGTGCCATTGATGGAGGCGCGGAACAGCGGGCCGGCGGTGTAGCCGGCGCGGGCCAGGTAGAGCTTGAGCAGGGCGACGTAGCCGCGGTCGTCCAGCAGTACGGTGCGGACGCTGCCGCCCTTGCCGCAGATGCGCACGTGTTCGTCGTCCAGGCGCAGATCGAGGTCCTCGACGTACAGGCCGCAGACTTCGGAGGCGCGGGCGCCGCAGACGTAGGCGGTCTCGAACAGCACCCGGTCGCGCAGCCGGTCCAGGGGCAGGTCCTTGCGCGGCCGCCGCGAGCAGATCACCGCGAGAGCTTTGGCGACGTCGGCCGCCGCGGCGGGGCGGGGCAGGTTCTTGGGCACCTTGACGGTGTCGATGCGGTCCATCGGGTTGGCCTGCAGGAGGTCGTGGCGGACCGCCCACTTGGTGAAGGAGGCGACGGCGGCGCGCTTGCGCTTGCGGCTGGCCGGTGACAGGTTGGCGATCTCGGCCAGGTAGGCACGGATGGGTGCGGCGGTCAGCTCAGCGATCTCCTCTCCGTGGTGGGCGGCGAAGGCGATCAGGTCGCCGCGGTAGGCGCGCCGGGTGTGCGCGGAGGCGCCAGCGTTGGCCAGGTCGGTGAGGAAGTCATCGAGATGGCGGGCGAGCGGGTGGGCGCGACCGAGCTGCTCGGCGATGACCGGATCCATCCCGTCCGCCTCCACCGTTCGCGAAGTTGCCAGATAACCGGGAAACGAAGCGTCCGCGCCGGGTGGCGGCCCGCCCAGCTCGCGCTACGCCCGTGATCGCTATCTTGCCGGATAACAAGGATTATCTAAGAACCGCCGACCCGTACTGGATCGCCTCCTGACGGAACTGGCCTGTCAGCCGGGGCGGCGGAGGGTGTGGCGCACGGCCAGGCCGCCGAGGGCCGCCGACGCGAGCGCCAGGATCCCCGCCTCGGTCCACTGGAAGCGCCAGAACCTGGATGGCGGATGGTAGTACACCGCGTACCGGTAGCCCTTGCCGAACAGGCACGCCTGCCATGCATCAGTGTTCTTGCTGCTCTGCCCCACGTCCACCCGGCGTGGGCAGCCGCTGTCCGACGGCTCGGCGACCTCCCTCCCGGACGGTTCCACCCAGGCGGTGCTCACCAGCCGGGCGTCGTGGTCGTCCAGCAGCACGGTGCCGGACAGCTCTGTACGTGCCGGCTCGGCGTAGTAGTCGCTCAGCTGGAACAGCGTGAACATCGTCACCGTCACCCCGGCCACGACCAGTGCCATCGCGGGCAGCGTCCGCCGGAACAGGGTGCCGGCTGCGGTGCCGAGCGCGAACGCGTACAGCCACCACGCCGCCGGCTCCACCCCGACCATGTTGAACACGCCGATGTTGCCGAACGTGGAGTCGACCCCCTCCCTGAACACCGGCCGCCAAAGGCTCACCATGAGCGACAGCAGCAGGCCGCCCGCCACGACCGCCCCGCCCAGGGTCGACAGTTTGACCGCCAGCCACCGCCACACGGGTACGGCCTGGGTCCAGGCCAGGCGGTGGGTGCCGCGCTCGTACTCGCGGCCGAGCAGCGGCGCGCCCCAGAACGCCCCGATCAACGCTGGCGCCACCAGCGGCATCCAGCCGAACACCGAGTAGACCGTGTCATAGCGCTGCCCGAGCGCCACCGCCAGGTCTCCGCACGCCACCGCGGGCCCCGGACAGCCGGGCGGGGCGTGCTCGGCCACGTACCAGCTCGCCTCCACCGCCGAACCCAGCAGCAGCACCCCCAGCAGCGCCAAGAAGCCCGCCGTCACGAGGATCTGCGCCCGGTGCTGGCGCCACGTCACCCAGATCACGCGCCCACTCCCGTCAGTTTCGGCAGCACTGCCGACTCGGGGCTGCGCAGGTAGCCCATGACGAGCTCCTCCAGCCCGGGGCGCCGCGCCTGCCAGCGGGGATCGAGCAGGGGCGCACCCCGGACCAGCATGCTGACTTGCCTGCCGGCACGGCTCGCGCTCACCACCTGCGTCCCCGCCATCGACACCTCGTCCGGCCCGGTGACCACGAGATGCCCGTCGAGCAGCTCCTCGATGTCACCACTGACCTGCAGCCGACCCCCGTTCAGCACGATCAGCCAGTCGCACGTCTCCTCCAGGTCGGAGACGACGTGCGAGGACAGCAGCACGGTCAGCTCCCGCCCGGCGACCTCTGCCATGATCGAGCGCATCACGTCATGGCGGGCGAGGGGGTCGAGGTTGGCCAGCGGTTCGTCCAGCACGAGCAGGTCGGGCCGGCTGGCCAGTGCCAGCGTGACCGCCACCTGCGCCTGCTGCCCGCCCGACAGCCTGCTCACCTTCCGCTCCAGCGGGATGCCCAGCCCGGCGAGCCGGTCGGCAGCTGCGGCGTCGTCCCAGCGGCTGTTCATGCGGCGGCCGAAGGTGAGCATTTCGGCGACGGTGAAGCTCTCGTACAGTGACTTGTCCTGCGCCACGAACGCCGCCTCGCCGGCCACGCGGACGCTCCCCAGCGTGGGCCGCAGCAGGCCGACGGCCGCGTGCATGAGCGTGGTCTTGCCCGCGCCGTTGGGCCCGACGAGCGCCGCCACGCGTCCCGCGGGCACCGACAGCGAGCAGTCGCGCAATACCCAGGTACGGCGATAACGGACCCCCAGCCCGGTCGCCTCCAGCGCGGAACTCATGCCACGCCCTTCTTTGCGGTGTCGGCCAGGACCACGGTGAACAGCGCCCGCAAGTCCTCCTGATCGAGCCCGGCCGCGCGGGCGTCGCGCACCCACGCTTCGAGATCGCGCCGCAGCCGCGTGTGCTCGCTGAGTGTCGCGCCCGCGATGCCGTGCCGGACGAACGTCCCCATCCCCGGCCGCCCCTCGACCAGCCCTTCGCGCTCCAGCTCCCGGTACGCCTTGAGCACGGTGTTGGGGTTGATGGCCAGGCTCTCGACCACCTCGCGGGCGGTCGGCAGCTGGTCACCGGGCCGCAGCGTACCGAGCCGGAGCGCCTGTTTGACCTGGTGAACGAGCTGCAGGTACGTCGAAACCCCCGAGCTGCGGTCCAGGTTGAACTCGATCAACCGAAACACCCTTTCACTATGGGAATAGCGAAATGGTGTTGGATTCGGCTGCCCGTTGTCAACCCGTGGTCGTCACGCAGACTTCGTCTTCGGGCACTCCCCGTTCGTCGGTTGCCAGACGAATCAGCCGCGGCCCGCCTCCTTGCCTAACGTGGCTTAACGACCTTCAAGTGGCTGACCGGCTAGATCGCTCGGCAGCGCTAGATAACCATCGGCGCCGCCAGCACGCCCACACCCTCAACGGCAGGGCTGCGGCGTACGAGCTCGCCGTCCGGCTGGCGGCTGGAGGCCGCCGGCGGCACTACCCGGGCTGGCCCGACGGCTACCCCTCCGCCGGGGACGGCGGCCCGGTGAGGTCCAGACGGCGGTCGCGGCGCAGCTGCACAGTCCCGTACGGGGTCATGTTCACGGTGAACAGCGGGGTCAGGCCGCGCCGGTCGACGTCGGTGAGCACATCGGCCCACTCGGGCTCGGCGAGCGTGTCCTGGATCATCAACGTGTTGATGTACCCAGGCTGCTCTGCAAGATCTGCAGGCCGAGCATGGCCACCTCCTGCTCCTCACGCTTGTTGGAGGCCAGCTCGCCACACTTGCCGAAACGGATGTAGTCATTGACCCCGTTGTAGTTCTCCACCACGTTCAGCCCGGACTCGGTCTCGTGCTGGAGATCCCTGTCGCGCAGCCATCGAGCCAAGAAGATCGTCCGTTGGGCGCAGCCGACCTCCAGCATCGCCGAGTAGGCCGGATGGGTGGTCTCGCCCTGAAAGCGCCGCATCAGCGCCTCGGTGGAGGCGGTGCCCTGCCGGATCGCGGTGGCGTACTTGATGATCATGTCGTAGTTGTTCTCGATGAGCTCCGGCCGGATCGGCCGGGTCAGCGCCGGGCGCAACAGCGGGTAGGCGAAGCGGTCGCCCCTGCCGGGCAGATACAGCTTCATCACGTTGATCTGCTTGAACCGGGCGACCAGGTCGAAGTTCAGCAACCGGGTGCTGCCGAACCCGATCAGCGAGGCGCCATGAGAATCGACATAGTTGGTCTCGACGTTCATGTTCGTCTCGTGCCGCATCGCGCCCTCGACCATGGCGTGTACCTCCGAGGCCGAGCAGGTCAGGTGCTGGCTGTAGATCGCCATCGCACCGGCCGTCTCAACCGTCCAGTAGATAAGCACACCCCGCTTGGCCCGCTTATACCGCGAGTGATAGTCGGTGAAGATGTTCTGATCGAAGGAGGAGAAATGGGTGGAGTCGGAGGCCACCGCGGTGGTGCCCTCCCCCACAGCCACGCCTGCCGGGCGGCGAAGGTCGCGTTGGCGATCACCTTGGCCACCTGCCGTGCCCCTGCCACCGACAAAAGCCAGCGACGCGAATACCTCAGGTCCTCCTCCGAGTACGGATGCTCGCCCGCGGCCACCGACCGGATCCCGGCGCCGGTGCCGAGCGCGTAGATGACCAGCAGCATCCGCTCGAAGAACTCCATCGGGTCCATCCCCAGCCGGGTGCCGGCCGGAATCAGCGCATTCAGACAGCCGGTGCGCAGCGCAGTCTCAGTGAACATATCCAGCAGCGGCACCACCCCCCAACGGGAGCGCACCGCAGCCTTGAGCTTGCGCAGGTTACGTGGCTCCGGCAGCGGATCGAGCGGGGACAACGCAATCGCCCCGCCCTTCTTGCGCTCGACGATCTGCAGCCACGGCAGCGACGGCAGGACGTCGTGCAGCGCTGACAGCTCGGCGTCCATCTCCTCGATCAGCTCGGCGGTAAAGTCCTTGGCCTCCAGCGGTTTACGCAGTTTGGCGTAGTTCTCCTCCAGCTTGTCCTCAAAGTCGGCGGGCAGGTCCAGGTCGGGGTTGCGCCACTTGTAGGCGTCGTGCACCCAGATCTCCTTGCAGCGCAGCTTGTCGCGCAGGGTCTGGAACACCCCGCACTCGTACACACTGCGCAAGATCCGCCGCCGGCCACTCTTGTCAGTGCGGTACATCAGCTCTGCCAGCTCCGCCGGGACGATCTGCTCCACCGGGACGGCCTCGCCGGTGGCGTAGTACTTGGTGCGGTTCGTCGTCTCCGCCTTGTACTGCTTGATCAGCGCCAGCTCGGTCATCATCGGCGCGTGCACGGTGTTGGCCGAGCCGAACTCCAGCGCCTCCAGGATCTGGATCAGCCCGGCCCGGTAGTGGTTGGTGTAGGAGGCCTTGAACACCCGCTGCCGGTAGGAGGTCCCCTCGCTTTGGTACTCGTGCCACAGCGCCACCAGCGTGTCCACCCCGCCGGGCACTACGGGGTAGATCGCCTCGCTCACCGTCTCCTCCGGTGCCTCCAGCGCGGCCTGGGTCATCTTGAACGGAATGTTCTCCTTGCCCGAGACCCGCTTCAGCTCGGCGATGAACTCCTCGGTCACCTTGGTGTCGGCACGGGCGTTGATCCGCTGCACCGTGGTGATCAACAGATCAACCAGCGCGTCGACGATCTCCCGCCGCCGGCAGTGCAGATAGGCGGCCAGCAATGTCACCTTCAGCTCATCGCCGTGGCGGCGCAGGTGGCTGGGCGATGACACCGCCACACGCGCCCGCCACGACAGCAGCACCCCCGGCGCGATGTCGTCGAAGATGTCCTCCGGCAGCCCGATCGCCTTGATGGCGCCAAACTTGAACACCTCCTTCTCCATCGCGGTGACGCTGACGTTGCCCGGATCCTCCCGGATCACCGCGAACACATCCGCGTCCTCGCCATCCGCGGACGTCTCCTCCTCCTCGCCCTCATCGGCTGGCGCCTCCTCCTGCTCGGCCGCCCCGGCGCCGCCACCGCCGCGACGGGCGATCAGGGTGAACATCCGCTCTGCCACGTCGTCGCTGATCCGCGAGGAACACGCAGAGTCAGCATCTTCTCGGACTGATCCAGCGCAGAACCGACGATCCGCTGCAGCCGCTGCTTGGACGGCGGCTCAATCAGCTCATCCTTCAGGTGAGCAAGCGTCGCCGCCTTCCAAAGATGCGACGATAAGCTTTCTGATCAGCAGGGCGTCCGCGTCAGCCATCGTTCAGGGGCCGCTCTGACGGGCGAAACGCGGGTCGGAGGGATCGGCTGCGTCGCGGCGAGAGATCTCTCCGGGGCCGTGTCGATCCGCGGGCCGCTCGTTCGACGTGTGGGTGCGAGGGCCGAGAGGCGGCCCCGACGGACGAGGAGAACACGATGCCGAAGTACCTGCTGATCATGCGGGGCACCGACGAGTCGAACGCGGCCCTGATGGCCAACATCGACGAGATGATGGCCACGACCCGCCAGTTCATCGAGGAGATGGTCAAGGCCGGCGTTCTCCTCGCGGCGGAAGGACTGGACGATCCGGGCCAGGGCGTCGTGGTCGACTTCAGCGGCGAGGCCCCGGTGGTCACGGACGGGCCGTACGGCGAGACCAAGGAACTGTTCGGGGGCTTCTTCCTGCTCGACGTCGCCTCGAAACAGGAGGCGGTCGAGTGGGCCAAGCGGGTCCCGGCGGCCCCCGGGTCCAAGATCGAGGTCCGGCGGGTGCCCGGGAGCGACGAGGTCCCGCAGGTCGACGAGTGATCATCGAGGACTGGGCCGGGCGCGAGAGCAACGGCCAGATCTGATGGGTACGGCCGATGTCGAGGCCGTCTGGCGGATCGAGTCGGCGCGGATCGTCGCCGCGCTGACCCGGTTCACTGGCGATTTCGGGCTGGCCGAGGACGCGGCCCAGGAGGCGGTGGCCGAGGCGCTGGTGTCGTGGCCGCTCGCCTCTCCGGCCAATCCGGCCGGCTGGCTGATGGCCACGGCCCGGCGGCGGGCGATCGACGCGATCCGCCGCCGGACCGCCCTCCAGGACCGATACGCCCTGCTGGCGGCCAACTTAGCGGTCGGCTCGGCGGCTGACGAAGAAATCGGTCCCGACAAGATCGATGACGACGTGCTGGCGCTGATGTTCGTCAGCTGCCACCCGGTGCTCTCCCCCGAGGCCCGGGTGGCGCTGACCCTGCGCGTGGTCGGCGGCCTGTCCAGCGAGGAGATCGCCCGCGCGTTCCTCGTACCCGTGCCGACCGTGCAGGCCCGCATCACCCGGGGCAAGAAGACGATCGCGGCGGCCGGGGTGCCGTTCGAGTTGCCGCCGGCCGCCGAGCGCCGGGAGCGGCTGGGCGGCGTGCTCAGCGTCCTCTACGTGATCTTCACCGAGGGGTCGACGGCCACGTCGGGCGACCGGCTGCTGCGCCCCGACATCGCGTACGAGGCGATCCGGCTGGCCCGCACGCTGGCCGCGCTGCAGCCGGACGAGCCGGAGGTGCACGGCCTGCTGGCGTTGTGCGAGCTGACGGCCGCGCGTTTCCCGGCCCGGACCGGCCCGGACGGTTCGCCGGTCCTGCTCGACGAGCAGGACCGGCGGCGGTGGGATTTCTCGGCGATCCGCCGTGGGCTGGCCGCGCTGGCCAAGGCATCGACTCGCGGCCTCGGCCCCTACGGCCTGCAGGCCGCGATCGCCGCCACCCACGCGTCGGCGCCCTCGGTCGAGGCGACCGACTGGGACCGGATCGTGGTGCTCTACGAGGCACTCGGCCGGGTCGCACCCTCGCCGGTGGTCGAGCTCAACCGGGCCGTCGCCGTTGCCATGGCCTCGGGCCCGGCGCAAGCCCTGGCCATCGTGGACGAGCTGATCGCCTTGGACCGGCTCTCCGGTTCGCATTTGGTTCCGACCGTACGCGGTGAGCTGCTGGCCCGACTCGGACGGCGACCGGAAGCGCGGGCCGAGCTGGAGTTGGCCGCCCGGCTGTGCGCCAACCAGCGCGAACGCTCAGTGCTGCTGCGCAAGGCGGCCGCGCTGGGCTGACTTCTCCAGCTCGGCCAGCCGGGACTCAAGCGCGGCCCGGATGCCGTCGATCGCATCGGCCCCGACGGCCGAATCCCCGAATGCGGACGGCGGGAGCGCGGCGAACCCGGGGAGAAACTCGCCCACGGTCGACGCGTAGACCTCGTCCGGGACCGACCGTGGCCCAGGTGCTTTGTCAGGCGAGGGTGGCAGCAGCGGTTCGATCAGATCCCATAGGTCGTCGAGGACCCACGCCTCACTCGTGCTCCACCGAGCGAGGCTGCGTTTTCACATCATGGCGCTGATCAACATCTATTCAGCAGATCGTGTGAGGGACTTTAAGCATTGCGAGGTAGTTATGCGCCGTACACCCTCATCTCGGCAGAAGTGCGCATCGCACATCGTTCATCACGGCGGCCGAGTTCTACGGAGAGTCCCCTGGAGACGTGTGCCTACTGTACCTCGCCAGGATCTCGGCCGTGGTCAACAAGTGGCGCTCGCTCTCACGAACACCCGCACGCGGTAGGCCAGCGAAGTGGCGCCGAAAGTGACCAACATCTGGCTCCCGAGTCAAGACACAGGCGAAGCACTCCGCGAAGAGTTCGGCGACGTCCTCGCGGTAGGGCAAGATCAGCATCGGCTCCGCCCGCAGCAGCTTGCCCTGCTCCGCCCGCACGGATTTCACGAGCGGGGGCGGGGTCCGCCGATGACACCTGCGGTGTCGCGGCCGCCGCCGGACGGGTCGACCGCGACGGCGGTCTTCTGCGGTTCGATGCCGTCGCCCAGGTCGCGGATGAGCCGCAGCAGTTCCTCCGACACCAGCGCACATTCCGCCGGTTGGGGTCGCCCTGGCCGAGCGTGTGCCAGTCCCGCACGATCGACCTGCGTTTCATGTCGTCCCACCACGCCAGCAGCACGGCCCGGTCCTTTGTGCGGATCTTCGGGTGCGGCAGCGGCCCGCCGACTTCAGCGCCAGGGGTCAACTTTCAGACGTCGATAAGGGGTCAGGAATTCAGGCGTCGACGACAGTGCCGCGCCTGAATCGATCTCTAGAAGAACACACGTTCACGTGCCTGTTCGATCGCGACCAGCAGGGCGCCGCGCACGACGGGTCCGTCCAGGATCGTGCTCGCCTCCACCCGCGGCCGGGCCGGACATATGCCGGCGACGGCCCGCTGAACACGACCGGCGAGTTCGTCACCTCCGGCCGACCCGACATCGCTGCCCAGCACGACGAGTTCAGGATCGAGAACGGCGCAGATGGAAGCAACCCCCAAAGCGATCCGCCGGGCCAGCTCGTCCAGGAAAGCCGCCCCTTGCGCACTCCCTGCGGCGGCCGCCACGCTCTGCGCGGCATTCTCCCCCGCGATCTGGTACCTGACGGCGAGTTCTTGCACCGCCCGCCAGCCCACCAGGGACTGGAAAGCGGCACCTACCTCATGGCGGCTGCGATCGAAGCCGCCATCGCTGACGGCCGCGCCCGGGACGGGCAGCCAGCCGAGTTCACCCGCCGCACCCGCTGCCCCGCGCAACAGCTGATCCCCCACCATGACGGCCGATCCCGGCCCCCGTCCGATCCAGACCAGCACGAAGCTGCGCGCCTTGCCCGCGGATCCGAGCGCACGTTCGGCTATCGCGGCGAGGTTGACGTCGTTGTCGATCGTGACGGGCAGCCCCACCTTCTGGCGGAGGGCTTCGATCACATCCCCATGCCAGGCGGGCATGTCATAGCAGAAGTGAATGTGGCTTGTCACCGGATCAATGACGCCGGGCAGGGCAATCACGCACGCCTGCACCTGTGCCATGTCGATCCGGGCGGTCCGGGTGAGGCGTTGCACGATCGTGTGCGATGCTTCGGCCGGATCCGCGGTGACATCGGTCGGGACCGTCGTCTGCGCCAGCAGCCGCCCCGTGATGTCAGCAAGAACGGCGGTCGTCGTGTCCCGGTAGACCTCGATCGCGATCACCTGGCCGCACGACGGGTTGAGCTCGTAAAGGGTCGCGTTGGGCCCGCGTCCTCCTTCTTGCACGCCGGCCTTGATGACCAGGCCACGCTCCTCCAAGCGAGACAAGACATGGTTGGCCGTCACCTTCGACAGCCCGGTCATCTCGCTCATCTGTGCCCGGGTCAGCGCTCCCGACGACCCCAGCAGCTCCAGCGCGGCACGATCGTTCAGCTCACGTAACAGACGCGGGCGCCCAGGCTTTGTGATCACGTGATCAATCCTGAACCGGCAGAACGCCTCGGTGTAGCCGAACGTAAGCAACGCGACCCCGGTGCCACGTCCACCTCCAAGAATTATCAGACTGGTGTCGAACGCTTACCTGGCGGGCCTTAACCCAAGATCAGCAATACAGGAGCAGGCACACGTGATCTCGGTGCCGATGCCGTCGGCACCGAGGCCAGGCCGTCACTGCGCGTAGGACTTCAGCGTCGAGGTCAGCGGTCCGAACCCGCGCTCCATCCCGCCCGGCCGGTTGCGCGCGAGCCAGCATTGCCGGTACTCCGTGATCAACGCGTTGAGGTCCGCGCGCAGCGCAACGTCTCCGGGGGTGGCCAGCCCTGCCGTACGGCCCAGCCGCCAGGCCCCGTGCCGCGCGAGCCCGATGGCCGCGGCGAGTTCGCGTACCGCCAGCGCGCCATCACGCGAGGCCGGACGGGCCTGTTCCAGCTCGGTCAGCGCCTGGTCCAGCGTCGTGATGACCGCCTCGACCAGGCCGGCGTCGGGTTCGTGCGTGACGAGATGCCGCTGCTCGGGGATCAGGGCCGCCTGCAGTGGGCTGCCGTTGAATGAGCGCTGGCCGGTACGTCCCCATACCCGCCCGACGGCGTCGATCACGCCGCCGAGCACGCCGGCGCAGTCGCGGAAGATATGCCGGTCGAGTACGGCGGGCAGGTCGATGTCCGCGTTGCTGGCCAGGCACCAGCTCGCCGCACCGGCGTACACGATAGGTGGGTAGGACGTACAGAATGCCTGCAAGTGGCCGTTGTCACCCCATTCGGTGAGCAAGAGGCCGCAGGCTCCGTTCGCCAGGCCGGTGCGCACCGCGTCGGCGATGTTGCCTATCGCATTGTCGATGCGGCCCACCAGCGAGTTCCACGTGCCGGTGCCCGGTGCGACCAGGAACGGCACCCCGCTGCCTGGCAGCCCCTTGAGGGCTTCGGAGAAGCCGTCGAAGGCGATGTTGATGCCCAGCTCATCGATGACCTGCTGGAAGTCCGGCGGGATCTCGATGCGTTCACCGTTCGGGCGGGGAGACTCGTAGGTCCAGGCGACGGCCGTACAGCCCGCTGGCAGGCTTTCGACAAGTTCCGGGTGGTGGGTGATGAAGTCCGCCCAGAACTGCGGCCGGTAGCCCTGGGCGAGCAGGGGCTCCATCAGGCGGCGTAGATGCCTGAGGTAGACCTCGCCGGTTCCGAGTTCGGCCACCTGGGCGGCGCCGGCGCCCCTGCCCAGTTCGAAGGGCTCGTCGCAGTTGATATTGACCTGGCGGCTGGTGAAGTTGGGCAGCAGTTCGGTGAGCAGGCCGTGGGCGAACGCCGCGCTCTCCTCGTCTGCTTTGAGGGTGGCGGAGGGCATCGAGAATCCGGCCACGGCGAAGCCGTCCTGGCATTCCGCGAGGTGGCGGTAGGTGCTGTGGGAGAGCCAGGCCTCCATGTGGGTGTAGGTGCTCTGGTTGGGCACCAGCTCGATACCGGCGCCGGCGCACAGCGCGTCGAGGTCGCGTATCTCGGCGGCGGTCATGGGGGATGCGCCGCGCCACACGCCCTGGTGGCCGGTGTAGGCAAAGGTGTGCTCGGTGTAGAGCTGGAGCTGGTTGTAGCGGGCGATGCGCAGCACCTCGATGAGGTGGATGAAGCTCTCCCTGGTGGGAACGCGGCCGCGGCTGACGTCGAGCAGGAAGCCCCGTACAGGAAGGTCTGGCCAGTCCTCGATGTGAACCGCCGGCCAGGCGCCGTCGCCTTGGGCGCGCAGCTGCTCAAGGATGTCCCTGCCGTAGCGGAGTCCGGCGTCGTCGGCGTACCGCAGGGTGACGTCCAGTCCGGTGGTGTCAAGGGTGAAGCCTTGGGTTGGAAGGCTCCCGTCGAGAATCTCGGCGATGGGTGCGGAAAGGTCGGCACCCTCTTCTGCGACGGTCATGAGCCGAGGGCGGGGAAACAGCTCGATCATCGGACTCCCCTTGATGCGGTCGAAGGGTAGCGTTCGGACACGGTCTCGGAGGTACATGGACAGCATCGCTGTTCAATTGACCGAACGGTAGATTGCGTTATGTTTTCGTTATCTTTGGAGGTGGTTGCCGTGCAGCAGAAGCGGCGCAAGCGTGCCGATGAGCGACGTGCGGAGATCCTGGCCGCTGCCGAGAGTGTCTTTGCGGAACGCGGCTACCGAGCCGGCTCACTCGCCGCCATCGCCGAGGCCGTGGGCGTCTCCAAGCAGACCCTGCTCCACCACTTTCCGACCAAGGAACACCTCCTCGTTGCCGTGCTGGAACACCGAGACCTTCACAACCTGGGCATCGTCGCCGACATGGGACTGACGATCGAGGCGATGGCCCGGCTGGTCGACTTCAACCTCGACTGGCGCGGGCTTGTGCACTCCTACACCGTGCTGTCCGCGGAGAGCGTCGCCGAGGACCATCCCGCCCACGAGTTCTTCACCGCGCGCTACGACCGCTCACGCCACGCCCTGGCCGACAGCCTGCGCGCAGAGCACGGCGACCGGTTGCCGGGCGGGCTGACCCCGGATCAGGCCGCGTCCTTGATCATCGCAGTCAACGACGGGCTTCAGCTCCAATGGTTGCTCAACTCCCGGGACGTGGCGATCGGCGAGCTATTCCGGGCGTTCCTGGCCACGGTGGTGGAAGGCGCACCGCCCGCGAGGACCTGACCGGACGCCGCCCTGAAGGCCTCGGGGAGGGCCGGGTCCGATTTCGGCACTCTGGGCAGCGGCCAGAATCACAGCACATGAGCCCGATCCGCATTGATCTTCCTGGGCTGGGGCGAGATCAGGCTCCGGCACGCCGGTGGCTCACAAGTAGGGCCCGCACGTCCTCACGGGCTTGCGGGCTTGTTTCGCGTTGGCGGGTCAGACGATCGGAGGACGGCCGGCACGGGCCAGCCGCAGAACCGTGCCCCAGGCCATCGGTCGCCGCTGCCCGTGCCCGCCCTTGAGCCCCTCCCCCAGCCCGGCGAACCAGACAGCGAGATTCGCGCGGGACCGGATCCGGGCGATGCTGAGCACCGTCCAGGCCGTCAGATAGACGGGGACCAAGGCGGCAGGTAGCCGACGATAGGCCAGCCACACCCGGTTGCGGGCGACGAGACGATAGAAGTCCGCGTGCCGAGAGGGGACGGTGGCGGGGTGGTGGATGACGATCTCTGGTGCGTAGTAGCCGGTACGTCCGAGGTCCCACAGTCGCCAGCTCAGATCGATGCCTTCGTGAAAGAGGAAGAAGTGGCCGGGCCAGCCGCCCGCCTGCTCGTAGTCGGCGCGGCGTATCAGGACCACCCCCTCAGCCATGACGGTGACCGTCCCTGGGCGGGTGACATCAGTAGTGCGCAAGCGTGGAACCCAGCGGCGCATGGTCACGCCGGTGTCGGGATCAGCGATGCGCGGTTGAACATAGGCCGCTTCGGGATGGCGGCGCGCGACAGCCACGAGCTGGTCGAGGGTGTCGAGGGTGGGTAGGACGGCGTCGTTGTCGAGGAAGAAGACGAACTCGCCGGCGTCCGGCCCGGCGAGGGCATCGGCGCCGGCGTTCCGCCCGGCGGGGATGCCCTCGTTGACGGGCAAGACCACGGTACGGACCCCGTCCGGAACGTAGTCGGGTTCGACACCGTTACCGACGATGATCACACGAAGCTCGACGTCCTGCTGGGCAAGGAGGGACTCCATCGCCCGTTTGAACGGCTCGGGCCGGTCGTTCATGGTGAGGACCACCACGTCGATGGTGGCCTTCGGGTTGGTCATCGTGTCTCCCGGATGGGTGTAGCGCTGGGCGTGCCACCTGGTGGGGGACGAGCAGGGGTCACATTATGCGTCGTTCCCGTCGCGTTAACCCGCCCACCCTAGTGGCCGTCACCTGCGGGTTGGGCCGAATCGCGGACGGGCGACTGGGCGGCTCTCGCGAATACCCGGCACGGTCACGCCTTCCACAGATCGTGCAAGGCGACGACCACGCGATCGACGTCCTCTGGGGTCATGGCGGGGTAACAGGGCAGGGACAATTGCCGGGCGGCGACGGTGTCGGTGTAGCGAGGCCACGGTAGAGCCGCAGGTGGTGGACGGGCGCGAAGTGCCTGCTGGTCGCGATCCTGTGCTCGCTGAGGAGACGTTCGGCGACCATCAGGTTGCCGACGTTGGTGTACTCCATGCTCTGGAAGGTGACCATGCCCCTCTTCGGGTCGAGGCTGCTGATGAAGCACCTCTTCAGCGCCATCATCTGGGCCCTGGCGGAGCCGGTGAACAACACGGGCAGACCTCCTGATTAAAGAGAAAGAGCCGTTGAACGGATAGGCCCCGCGACGCCTGGCGGAAAATGGGGTGTATTGACTTCGTTACTTTCAGCGAGAAAGAGTGAGGTCCCCGGAAACTAAGGGAGATCGTCGTGAGCGTGCGCGTAATCCTGATGCTGATGGGCGGTCTCATCCTTTTTGTGGTGGTCAACCCGGACGCGGACGGACTCTGGGCCCTCATGCTCTTCGGCTTCCTGGTCTTCCTACTCGCCGTGGTCACATCTGACTACCCACCGACCGGGCGTGGCGGCGGCGATGGAGGCGCCGGATACGACGGAGGCGGGAGAGGCGGAGACGGCGGATTCGGGGGCGACGGGGGAGACGGCGGCGATTAAGAAGAAAGAAGCGCCCAGCCGGGATACGGCTGGGACCGTCAGGGAGGGGGATTACTCGTAGAGGGGGGGCCGCGTAGGACAACTGCCTGCGCAATGACTCCTCGGTGGGGATGTTCGGGGCAGCGTTGATCGTGATGTTGTAGACCTTCGTCGCTCCGGACTGGCCGGACAGCTCGGGATTCTTCTTCCAGATGCTTGGCAAGATCCGAGCGCTCAACAGTTTGAATGCGTTCGTGGGCCCTTAGGGGCGAAAAATCGTTGGACAATCCCTATGCCCATGACGATCGTCGGCGACATGCGACAGGAGGATCTGGGACGTCGATACCGCCCAGCGCTATGACACGCCAGGCACCGGCATGTTCGCGCCCGAGGTCTTGGGGCCGACCGTGGACCGCCTCGTCGAGCTCGCAGGCGGCGGACAGGCGCTCGAGTTCGCCATCGGAACCGGCCGTGTGGCCGGCCCGCTCCCCGAGCGAGGGGTACCCGTCACAGGCATCGAGCTGTCACGTCCGATGATCGACCAGCTGCGGACGAAGGTGCACGAAGCGACGATCCCCGTAATCCTCGGTGACATGGCGACCGCCGTCGCCCCGGGGAAATACACGCTCGACTACCTCGTCTACAACACGATTTCGAACCTGCTCACCCAAGCCGAGCAGGTCGCGTGCTTCCGCCATGCCGCCCGGCACCTCACACCCGGCGGCCGATTCGTGATCGAGCTCTGGGTGCCTGAGCTGCGCAAGCTCCCACCCGGGCAGCAGGCGGTGGTGTGTCATCGCCGACCGGCTCGCCGCAGACCCCGCCAGGCTGTCGCCATCGCTCCTGGCCTACGTCGGCCACCCCGCCTACGGGGCCACCTGTAGCTTCCAGCGAAATTACAACGCTAAGGCCCATCGACCGGTGTGCGCGTCGCGTAACAGCACCGCGACGTCACCACCGGCGCCAAGCCCTGCGAGTGACGCGCCCCGGATCCCGAACTGGAGAAGAGGTACCACCCGTCATGAACGGGGACGTGCATCTGCTGGATCCGCCGGCCCCGACTTTACGTCGTGATCGAAGGCGTCCGGTACGAGGTCGAGCCGGCCGTAGCCGACAGTCCGGTCAGCGCGCCGTCCCGCGCCTGGTGCGCTGGCTGTGGGGGCCGAATACATGTACCCCTTCCGGCGCGTCACGGTGCAGAACCGTGCTGGAGGACGTGCGGGGTTCGCTGGCTGTGTGAGATATTCCTCTCCCGTCGTCGTGGCGCTGGTGGTCTGGGGAGGTGATCATGTAGTGATGACCTCCTCGCCCCGCCCGCCGCACGTCGGTGGCCGACCGGATCCGATAGGCGGGACTACCGCGCTCGGTGGAGAGCCCGCTCCCGCCCGCGGGTACCTGCTGGACAACGCGCGCGCCGAGGCCGGCGAGCGATTCGTTTGGCTGGCCGAGCTGTTCGACGGTGTGACGCGGGGGCACTTCGATCGGCTGGGGGTCAGGGTCGGCTCGCGCTGCTGGGAGGTGGGGGCCGGTGGCCGGAGTATCCCGGAGGCGCTCGCGGCGGCCGTCGGTCCCACCGGGCACGTGCTGGCCACGGACATCGACCCGTCGTGGCTGGAGGCAGGCGGCGGGTACGAGGTGCGCCGGCACGACGTCGCCGCTGATCCGCCCCCGGAGCCGGGGACGTTCGATCTGGTGCACGCCCGGCTCGTGCTGGTCCATCTACCCGACCGGGCTCGGGCGTTGGCCACGATGGCGGCGGCGCTGCGGCCCGGCGGCTGGCTGCTGGTCGAGGACGCCGATACCGCGCTACAGCCACTGGCATGCCTGGACGACAGCGGCCCGGCGCAGCGGCGGGCCAACCGGCTGCGCGACGCGGTCCGGGAGCTGCTGACGCGCCGCGGCGCGGACCTGCGCTACGGCCGGACACTGCCGCGGGCATTGCGTGAGGCCGGCTTGGTAGATGTCGCCGCGGCGGGCTCTTTCCCGGTCGGCGGGCTGGCCTGCGACCGGCTGGAGGCGGCGACCATCCGGCACGTGCGCGGCGAGCTGCTCGCGGCCGGCCTGGCCGACGACGCCGAGATCGACGCGCACTTGGCCGCCATCCACGCGGGCAAACTCGACCTGACACTCGCGCCGCTGATCTCGGCCTGGGGACGCCGTCCAGTCGAGCACCCGTCGGCACTCGGTTAGGTGCGGATCCAGGCGTTGTCCGACCTGCCCGCAGCGCTGTTCGTCGAGGGGATTTTCGGGCCGCAGGAGTAGCCCCTTACGGGGGCGGTCGTCATGCCGAGCATCGTCTCGGAAACGTCCCGCAACCCCGGTGCCGACACGCCGGTCGGGTACGCCCGGGTATCCACCCGCGGCCAAGCAGCTTGCGGTGCTTGCGCGGTCCGGCTTTCACTTCGGCGACGGGCACGCCTTCGGGGACGTCGCCGAGTTCGCGCCGCTCGTCGGGGGGATGCGGATGGTGTACCGGCTGCCGGACGGCACCCGGTACGGCTGCCGCTCGTACATGGCGACGGTCGCCTCGGTGCCCTTCTCGGCGACGATGAGCCCTTCGCTCTCGCAGTTCGGTCCCTTCGGGGCGCTGCGCTGAGCCGGCGAGCAGACCAGTTCCTGGACTTTCCGGACCCCCTACGCGCGGGCGCGCGCGAGATCTATTCACAGAAGTCCAGTCCTGTGATCCCCTCCGGCGGATCAGCTGGTCCCCAACCGGCCTCCGGGGAGGGTCGGACCGGATTTTGGTGGTAGGGCTGAAGCGGTGATGATCTACTGGGTCAGCGGGCCTGCCACAACTTCACGCTGTGGTCGAGGCTGCCGGTGGCGAGGGTTGTGCTGTCCGGGCTGAAGGCCACCGAGGAGATCCAGCCGGTGTGGCCGGTGAGGGTGGCGCTCGGTGCGAGGTTAGTGGTGCTCGGTGTGGGGTCGGAGGTGATCGGTATGACGGTGGTGCAGGCGACCGTGGTCGGTACGCCGATGACCAGGGTGCCGAGCCCGCCCAGGAGCAGGGTGCGGCGAGATAGTGATCGGCGCTGCTGCGAAGGGGTCATATTCACACCCGTAGGTGTAGAAGATCACGCTTGAGATTGACTTGTATACCTCGGCATCACCTTCTGCCCGCCCGGGCCGAGCGGCTCGCCGGCGGCGAACGGCTTCGGAGCTCGGCCGCGCCGGGCGGGCCCGGTAGCCGCCGGGAAAAAGGCATCGTCACTGCTCCGTTGGCGGCAGCATTTAGTTCACTACCTCATCCACAGTCCGGCGACATCCCGCGCGACCGGCGGGTGACAGCTACGTGGACCACGACCTGGTGTTCCCGCGCGCGGACGGTCGGCCGTTTTCTCCGTACCGGATTTCGGAGCGGTTCCGTTCCACGAGGCGCGGCACACCGCGGCATCACTCGCCATGGAGGCCGGGCTGCCGGTGAAGGTCGTGTCGAGTCAGCTTGGGCATGTATGGAGTCCGGATCTTCCGGGCCGCCGCTCGCTCACAAAACGTAGGCAGCCCGGGCGGTAGAGCCGGGCTGCTGATTCTGCTCACTTGGTGGGAAGTGTCGACGACACGTGAAAACTGGCTCTGGCAGGCGCGCTGGTGCCCCTGGCCGTGGTCGAGCCGGGCCCGATGGTGCTGTTGGCCGGGATCGGCGCGGTCGGGTCGCTCGGGACGAACGCGCTGTCGGACATCATCGGTGCTTCCCTGATCGCCGCCCGCGACAAAACTCGGGGCGGCAGGCGGAGCACCACCCCATCTCCCAGACCCGTATGTGAACTACATGCTGCCCGGCATCCTGCTCATCACGGTCGCCTCGGGCATCGCCAGCCCGGCCCGAAGCGCGGAGCGCCCCTCACGTCCAGGGCGTTCTAGGTCCAGATGAGGCCCTTGCGCATGCCGACCACCTCCTCCGCGATCTCGTTCGCTTCAGGTCACAGCATGAAATGGGGCGGTATGCGCGAGTCATAATCGATCTTGTGGATTTCGGCCCGGCTGTATACGTTCTGCACCGACGCCTTCGACGCACAGGGAGTGTCCACCGTGGAGTTCGGAGTTCTCGGCCCACTCGTCGTGCGAAACGGCGGCGAGGCGATACGCCTGACCTCCACTAAGCAGCAGATCCTGCTTGCGGTGTTGCTCTGCCACGCCAACATCCCGGTCTCCCGGGAGCGCCTCCTGGAGGCGCTGTGGCAGGAGCCGCCGGCGTCCGCCGCGGAGAACCTGCGCCTGTACGTGCACCGGCTGCGCCGGGTGCTCCGAGCGCCACAGCGCATCACCAGCTACGCCTCCGGCTACCTGCTGGCCGTCCATCCCGGCGAGGCGGACGCGGACAGGTTCGGCGAGCTCGCCGCCGAGGCGGGCCAAGCCCGGGAGACCGGAGACCTGAAGCGCGCGGGCGAGCTGCTGACTGGGGCGTTGGCACTGTGGCGGGGGAAGGCGTACGACGGCATCGCCCAGATCCCGCTGATCCGCGAGACCGCGGCCCGCCTGGAGGAGGAGCGCGTGCGCGCCGTAGAAGAACGGGTGGGCATCGACCTCACGTTCGGCCGGCACGCCGACGTGGTGCCGGAACTGACCATGTTGGTGGACGAGCACCCCTATCGGGAGGTCCTGCGACGCCACCTGATGCTCGCGCTCTACCGGTCCGGCCGGCAGAGCGAGGCGCTGGAGGTCTTCCGGCGGACCCGCTCCCTGCTCATCGAGGAGCTGGGCGTCGAACCGGGCCCCGAGCTGCGGCTGCTGCACGAGGCGATGCTGCGTGGCGAAGAGGATCTCTGGTCACCGCCGCACCCGTCGCCGCCGCCCGTCCCCCGGGAGCTCCCGACCGGTGTGTACGGATTCACTGGCCGGGCGGATGCGCTCAAGGTGCTCGACGAGACGCTGTCCGGCGATCATGCAGGCGCGGCCGCGCCGGTCGCCCTCGCGGTCATCGCCGGGCCCGCCGGCGTGGGCAAGACCGCCCTCGGGCTGCGTTGGGCCCAGCGGATCACGCACCGGTTTCCGGACGGGCAGCTCTACCTGAACCTGCGCGGGTACTCCGCGGAGCCGCCGTTGCGTCCGATGGAGGCGCTGACAGCGTTCCTGCGCGCGCTGGGCACGCCCCCGCAGCGGATGCCGTCCGACCAGGCGCAGGCCGCGGCCCAATACCGTTCGCTCCTGGCCGACCGGCGCATGCTCGTGTTGCTGGACAACGCGGCGTCCGCCGAACAGGTCCGCCCCTTGCTGCCGGGTGCCCTCGGCTGCCTCGTGGTCGTCACCAGCCGTGACCGTCTCAGCGGGCTGATCGCTCGGGAGGGCGCGCGGCGGATCACGCTCGACGTCCTTACGCCGGCGGAGGCTCGGGAACTGCTCGCCTCGTTCCTCGGCGAGCGGCGGATCGCGTTGGAGCCGGAGGCCGTGGCGGAGATCGCCGAACTGTGTGGGCGCCTGCCGCTGGCGCTCCGGATCGCGGCCGCCCACCTGGCCGATCGCCCGCTGCGGCGGATCGCGGACTACGCCGCGGAACTCGCCGAGGGCAACCCGCTGGCGACTCTGGAGATCGCCGGTGACAGCGGCACGGCCGTACGCGCCGCCCTGGACGGGTCGTACGAGACGCTGTCCTCGGAGGAGCGGCGGATGTTCCGCCTCCTCGGCATCGCGCCGGGCATGGACTTCACTGTGGAGGCGGCCGCCGCCGCTTCGGACCGGAGCCCGGAGCAGACAGCGCGGCTGCTCGATCAGCTGGCGGCCGCGCATCTCCTCGAAGAGCGGGTGGCGGGCCGCTTCGCCTTCCACGACCTCGTCCGGCTGTACGCACAGGCCCAAGCGCACGCGGAGGACAGCGTCGAGGAGCGGGTGGTAGCCGTCGGGCGGGTGTACCGGTGGTACCTGTCCGCCGCGGACAGCGCGGCCGGGCTGCTCTACTCGCATCTGCTGCGGATGCCTCCCCTTCCCGTGCCCGCCGTACGGTTCGAGGAAGCCGGTGACGCCCGCAGATGGCTGGACGCCGAGTCGGTCAACCTGGTGGTCGCGACAGTGGAGGCCGCCGAAGGCGGCGCACCGCGCGAGGCATGGCATCTGGCCATGGCGCTGCGCGGCTACTACTGGCTGTCGGGCGATGCGGACGCGGCCATGACCACGGCGGAGGCGGGGCTCGCCGCCGCGCGGGCCTCCCGGGACCTGCGGGGCGAGGCCGGCGCCCGGCTCACCCTCGGCCAGACCCTCAGTCGGCTCGGACGGACCGAGGAGGCGTTCAGCCATCTCGATCGGGTCATCGATCTGACGGAACGGCTCGACTGGCCGGAGTGCCGGGCGTCCGCGCTCACCGTGCTCGGCAACCTGCACCTCGATCGGGGCAGGCTTGAGCGTTCGGCCGACTCCTACCGCCAAGCCCTGAGACTGGACCTGGAACGCGGAAACATGGCGCGACAGGCGGTGAACCTGGCCAACCTCGCCTTCGTGGCGCTGCATGCGGGAAACCTGAAGCAGGCCGTCGCGGACTGCGAAGACGTGCTGAGGCGGTACCGCGTGGCCGGTTCGGGTGACGGGCATCCAGCCGTACTCGACACCCTCGGTCACGCCTGCCATCTCCTCGGCAGGTTCGAGGAGTCACTCGGCCATTTCGAGCACGCTCTGAAGATCTACCGAAAGATCGGGAACACCGTCGAAGAGCCTCTCGTGCTGGCCGCCTGCGCGGCCGTGCATCTCGACGCCGGACGCCGGGAGCAGGCTCTGCGGCAGGCCGAGGCGGCCGTCCGCGCCGCGAGCGGTGCCGGGGAGCGGACTCAGGCCGGCGTCCTGGTCGCTCTCGGCTCGGTGCACCGGTACCTGGGGCGCCTGCCGTCCGCGCTCCGGCATCTCCAGCGGGCCCAGGCCGCCGCCGACGTCATCGCCGACCGGTTGCTGGACACGAGGATCCGGATCGAGCTCGCCGCCACCCGCCTCGCGACGGCCGACGTCGCCGTGGCCACGGCCGACGCGGAGCATGCCCTGGCCCTGGCGAAGGACGCGGGATATCGCGTATGGGAAGGCCGGGCGCTGCTCGCCCTGGCCGAGGCCGACCTCACCCTCGGAAGGGTCGAACGAGGCGCGGAACGCGCCGCACGGGCGCTCGCCCTGCACCGCGAGACCGGCCACAGCCTCGGCCAGGGACAGGCTCTGCTCCTGCTGGCCGACGCCGCCCCCGGCGCCGGGCCGATTCGTGCCTAGCTGATCCCTGCGCGACCGACCCCTGCTCGACCGATCCCTGCGCGACCGATTCGTGCGCGGCTGATGTCCAGTCCCAGAACATGATTGACAGTTCTGTCCCACCACATACTTGACGGATGCCCGAGGAAACACGACCGGCCTTGCGGGGCCGGGCCGCTTTGATACTGCGGACGGGTTGAAGTCGTGGTACGGCGAACCACGCAGGTGTCGTCGGGAAGTTCGATGGTCAGCGTGGCATCGCTGACGTGCACGGTCACGATCGCCCGTGCCGTCCACACCGCCGCGATGCGCTGGCCACGGCGTGGGGGCGCCGCAGGAGATCGCGATGCCTGCGCAGGATCGTGTCCGGGCGGACCGGCAGCGCGAGGTGCCCCAGCACCAAGATCTCGATGTCCTTGTCATGATCGCTCCTGGGCGGCAGCCGCAGGAGCGAGAAGGCGTTCGTCACCATGAGGTAGGCCAAGCGGCGGCTCTTCGACATGCTCAGCGCTCCTGACGACACGCTGCTGGTCTTCGCTCTGGGGCCGCGTACCGGCTCGGCCGAGCTTCCGCCGGTCGTCTCCACGGCCGAGACTTCGGAATGGCTGCTGATCGACAGGCCGCGGAAACTCGCCTTCCCCTGCACATTCAGTTCGTGGCGGAGTTCTTCCGTTCGAGATGACGAACACATCACCAGGAGCTCGCGGTCGGCGTCGTCTTGTGATCGGGCGTCCTTCAGAACCGCCCATCACCGTGGTGCTTCGTCCCTTGACGACAGGGCGCGGCCGGCACGCGCGGCGCCCTGTCGCCGCCCACGTGATCCGCGTGCGCTCCGGCCGGAGCGCACGCGGATCAGGCTCGGGCTATGCGTGGAAGACGCCGCCTCCACCAACCTCTTCGTTGCTTTGGCAGCTCACGATGGACGGCTCGCGGTTGATCGCCCGCCAGGGGCCCCACCTGATCGTGTAATTGGTCGTACCGATCTTGTAGCATCGGGCCCACACCTGATAGTTGTAACCGCTAGGGCCCTGGCTGCACTTCGCCCACCAGCCATTGCCATAAGGGGCGTCGCTGCAGTTCCAAGACGCCGCGTGCGCGGCCGTCGCCGGAACGATCATCGCTCCGGCCATCAGCCCACCGATCACAGCCGCCTTGAGCGCTTTTCTTACTCCCGCCTTCATTGGCCTCCTTCTTGATCGCAGATGCGGCAAACATATCCAGGAGGCCGTATACCGGTCGTATACCGGCGGCATATCCCCTGCTCGGGCAAGTGAGATGGTCTCGAAGTCGGGTCCCGAGGAACAGCTTCGAGTTGTTCTTACGATTTATGCATTAGGAGTCGAGTTGTTCGCCGAGACGTATCAGCGCCCGGCGTGTTTCCTCCGACGAGACCTCGTTGTAGATGTTCATGGTGTTAATCCCCTGAAAACGTGGAGACGGTCCTATGCCCACCGGCCCTCAGCAGGGCCGTTGACGTTTGCCTCTTCTCGGTCATCTGATGCTCGAATGCGATGGGCGACAGTCCGTCGTTCACGCTGTTCCTCCTTCTTGTGTTGCAGAAGTCGGTGATCCAGGTCGCGATCTTCACGCGGTCCTCGGCCCGAGTCCGAAAGCGCTGCCGGTGCACGTACTCGACCTTGAGCGTGCTGTTGAACGCCTCGGCCGCGGCGTTGTCGAGAGCGCATCCCACTCGGCCCATCGACTGCACGATGCCGTGCTTGCGGCATTCGGCCTGGTAGCGGGCAGCGGTGTACTCCGACCCGCGGTCCGAGTGAAAGATCACCCCATCCACATTCCCGCCCCTGGTGGCCACCGCCATCTGGAGTGAAGCGACGGTCAGTGACCACGGTGAATGTGCGGCCGACCAGGTCCGGCGCCGCTCGCCGTTTGCCCTGCCGGGTCAGCGACCGGCGCTTCTTGGGCGGGCGGCCGACCAGCCCGAGCTCAGCCATCCGGGCCCTACCGCTCGATGTCCTCGCCGCCCATCGCGCTTCCACGTACGAACCCCAAAAAGAGGGGGGCGCAGCCGATGCCGTGACGATCGCCTGCGTCGGTGCTCGCCGTCCAGGGCTGGGGCGATCGACGCCGCGGCCCTCCTTAGTCGGGCCCATGGCACCGAGCATGATCGGGCGGGTCAGGGCAATCTCTCCGCCGTCACCCTGACCTGCCTGGCCATCCTGATCAACATGCGTACCGTCCGCTTCGATGGCGTAAGTCTCAGAAGGTGTCGAGGGGCCCGCCGACTCGGACGCCATGGCCTAGCGTCTGCTTCTTGAATCACCTTTGGAGGGGCTCAGGAGGAGGCAAACGCATGTCAGCGACCATGAGATCCCTCTGATGTTCACGCCTGTCAGGACCTCAGATCTCGGTTTTGAGGAGGAGCAGGGCGATGTCGTCGGAGCGTTGCCGGCTGTGCGGGGCACGCTGGAGCAGGGTGTCAGCGATCTGCTGAAGGGGCCGGTCTGGGCCGTGCGTGAGGTCGGCGGCGAGGTTCGCGATGGCGCGGCCGAGGTCACCGCCGGGGCTTTCGACCAGGCCGTCGGTATAGAGGGCGAGCAGTGCGCCGGGCGGAAGGGGGTGTTCGAGGGTGGGATACGTGGCGCCGGGGTCGATGCCGAGAAGCACTCCGGGAGGCACGTCGATGATCCGCCCGGGCTCGTCCGGGAGGCTCAACAGCGGCGGGAGGTGGCCGGCGCTGGCCGCGTACAGGGCGCCCCGCTTCAGGTCGAGGTGGACGTACAGGCAGCTGGTGAAGAGGTCGGGAGACAGGTCGAGGAGTAGCCGGTTGGTGTGGGTGAGGACCTGACCAGGGCCGGCGCCGGTCGCGGCGTGGGCGTGGACGGCGGTGCGCACCTGTCCCATGAGCGCGGCGGCCGTCATGTTATGTCCCTGGACGTCGCCGATGACCGCGGCGACCGCGCTGTCGTCCAGGCGGATCAGGTCGTAGAAGTCGCCTCCGATGCCCACACCATGGGTCGCGGGCAGGTAGCGGGCGGCGACGTCCACCCCTGGGACCGCCGGCAGGTTGCTGGGCAGCAGGCCGGCCTGCAAGCTTTGGGCGAGCCTGTCCTTGATGTCGTAGATGCGGGCGCGATCGAGGGCCTGGGCGGTCAATCCGGCGAGCGCGGTGAGGGTGGATCGCTCCTCGGCGATGAAGGCGTGCGGCTCGGCGTAGGCGAGCACGCACATGCCGACGGGCCGGTCGGAGGCGATCAGCGGCAGGAACGCCCAGGCGTTCATCTCGTCGTAATGAACGGCGTGCGGGTATGCCTGCTGGAACTCGTCCCAGATGGCGAAGAACTCCGCCTCTCCGGTGCGCACGGCGTGCTCGCCGGGCGTCGACAAGGTAATCGGGAGGCCCTGGAACCGGTCGACGACGCCGGCGCCGTAGCCGCGCGACCCGATGACCTGCATTCGTCCGCACTCCAGGACCGCGATCGCCATGGCGCGGACGTCGAACACCGGCATGACGTGGTCGGCGACCAGATCGACGACATGCCGCATGGTGACCGCCCGGGTGAGGCTCGCGGTCAGATGGAGCAGGTTGTAGAACGCTTCCGCCCGGGGCGGCCGGTCCAGACCGGACACCGGTTCCCGCACCCGCTCCAGCGTCGGGGGCCGAGCCGCTGGAACGCGGGCAGGACCGGAAGCTGACTCGCGCCCGTGCTCCTCGGCAGCGGGCTCGGCCGCCGGAACCGAGGTGATGCGAAGGGTGATACCCGACCGATCCGGAAACAGTTGGAGAAACCTGCTGTCGCCGTCGGGGAGTTCGGCGGTGTAGGACGTGACCTCCCGGCTGACTATCGCCGCACGGTAGCGGTCTTCGAACACCGGATTCCGCAGCCACGCCGCCACTTCCCACGGCGGTCGTCCGAGCAGGCTCGCGACGGTGCCGCCGAGCAGCTCTGCCGCGGTGGTGGTGGCGTAGGTGATGCGGCCTTCCAGATCCAGCGACACACAGCTCTCGGGGAGCCGGTTGAGGCAGTCCACCGCCGCGCGAGTGTGCTGTCCCGTCACCTCGTCGCTCCGTGCCGGGGCCAGGAGGCACGGCCGATCACCCGGCAGCACCGGGGCGCCGTGCTCGGCCGCGCGTCGCAGCAGGTCGGCGATCTGCCGGCGGGCGGCATCGATGATCTCGCGCTCCCCTTCGGAGAGCTGCGGTGGGTGCAGCGTGGGCCACACCAGCATCAGAACGCCGAAGTCGCGTGTACCGCTGTGAATGGGAGCGGTGGCCACCGCGATTTGGTACGGAAAGGCGAGCGCGGCCCCGGGAAAGCGGCGGGCCAGATCATGGTGATCGGACACCCACACCAGCCGTCGCTCGCGGGCGGCGGCGGCGGCGACGGGCACCAGACTCTGTACCCTGATCCGCGCCCACGGCTTCGCGATCTGGAGGGGCAGGCCGATCACCCGATCCATCAGGAGGACCCGATCCGCGTCGGCCAGGAGGTAGATCGCACCGATGTGCGCGCCGACGTCGGCCGTCACGCGAAGGAGCATCTCGTCCAACGCGCGCGCGTACTGCTCGGATTCGGTGGGGCAACCGACCGGGACCCGCATGGTCTATCCGGCCCTGCCCTGTGCCTGACCAGCGCATCTGTGCAGGAAAAACCGCATATCGGTATTTGGTCGTACGGGCGCAATGGCCATCGTTGTCGGATGCCGCCCCTCACGTGTCCTAGGCATGACTAGAGCTTTATGGTTCTTACCCGTATGCCGGGCCAGTTCCTGTGCCGGGCCCTCTTCAGCTAGGCAGCGGTTCGGTCGCAACGCCAGGTGTGAGGGTCCGGGGCGCCCCGGCCCGACCATCCGCACCGCCTCGTCCCTGGCCGCGATTCGCGAGGAGGCAGACGGCGGAGAGGCCGCCCTGTCGGCTGGGCCAGGTCTGTCCCGGATGCGGAGCCGTGGTCGAGGTGCGCGCAGCCATCTCCTGCCCCCGCCTGCGGCGAGCAGCTGACCAGCACCTAAAGGCCGGTACGTTCAGCCGCAAGGCGGGTCGGCGTAGGAGGCCACGGACCTCCTACGCCGACCTGCGATGTCTGTTGCGGGTTCTTCAGCGCGACTGCCGTGTGCCGTGATAGCGCTGGGCGAGCCGGGCGAGGGCGACTGCGCCGAGCAGGAGGCCGAAGTCGCGCAGCGCGATGTCATAGTGACCGGGGATGGTCAGCAGGTTGAGGATGATGCCGGCCAGCCATCCGGCCACCAGCCAGCCCCCGAAGCGCGGGGCGAGCGCGACGACGAGGCCCGCCACGATCTCGATGACACCCACGGCGTACATGGCTGCCTGGGCGCTGCCTGGAACGACGTCGTTGATCCAGGGTGCGAGGTAGGTGGGCCAGTCCACGAGCAGGTTGGTGAATTTGTCCAGCCCGAACAGGATCGGTGCCACGGTGAGCCCGGTGCGCAGGATGACGAACGCCTGGTAGCCGGGATCGGCCAGCGCAGCCCGTCTCGGGGTGGCGGACGTGGTGGTTGCGGACGACATGACGCCCTTCCTTCTATCGGCAACACTTGCTTACGATAGAAGCGCACGGACTCTCTTTCGTCAATGACTTTGGGTTTTAGAATGGTGTTCGTGGACCATCCGAAAGAAGCACCCCACGCCGACGTCTCCGCCGTCGCCGCTCTGGACGAGCCAACCCGCAGGAGGCTCTACGACCACGTCGTGCGCCAGCCGGGCCCGGTCAGCCGCGATGAGGCTGCCGCCGCCCTTGGCCTGGCCCTGCGGACCGCGGCCTTCCACCTGGAGCGCCTCGCCGACGAATCACTGCTCGACGTCGTCTACGAGCGGCGCAGCGGGCGTACCGGTCCGGGTGCGGGCAGGCCCGCCAAGCTCTATAAGCGCTCCACCAAGCAGGTCACCGTCAGCCTGCCGGAACGGAATTACGAACTGGCCGGACGGCTTCTCGCCCAGGCCCTGGAGGAGTCCGAAGACACCGGTGAGCCGGTGCGGACCGTCCTGCACCGCAAAGCCCATGAACTGGGCACGTGGCTGGCCGGCCAGGACCACACGGGGGTGTTCGACCTGCTGGAGCGGTATGGATTCGAGCCCCGCCATGACGGTGAGGTCATCGTTTTGGGCAACTGCCTCTTCCACGCGCTCGCCCGCGAACACACCCAGACGGTATGCGGCATGAACCTCCACCTGCTCCGCGGCGTACTTCACGGGCTCGACGAAGACAGGCTGCAGGCGTGCCTGGCTCCCGCCCCCGGCCGGTGCTGTGTCCGCCTGGAGCCGGCTTCCTGACCCCACGGGAGCCAGAAGGCACTACGGCACAGCTCACCGCGTCCATCGAGAGCCCCGGTGTCGAACTGGGCGAGCGCGTCCACCGCGGCTAGCGGGTCCGGGCGATCCGTGGCCTGGCCGGCGCCCAGCAATACGCCGTATGGGACCGCACCCAGTTCCCCACGCCGCAAGCGCCGCGCAAACCGCGTGCAAGTGGGCACCGGTAGCGTCCCGATCATGTCGATACGATGGCTCGCGGGCGCGGCCGCGACGATGGCCGCGGCCGCGCTGTTGCTCCCCTCCCCCGCCTCCGCGTCCGCCTCCGGGACGGGGTCAGGTGGCCACGCCGCTTCGAGCGCTCCGGCCGCCCTGACCGCTCCGGCCGCCCTGACCGCTCCGGCCGCGCCGGCGACGGTGGCCAAGCGGCTGTTCGGCGCCTGGCTGCGCGGCGACCGCGCGGCGGCGGCCCGGGTCGCCTCGCCGTCCGCGGTGAACACGCTGTTCTCCTACGTCTACCGCGCGCCGGACGGCTTCACCGGGTGCACCGGGAACCGGTGCCGGTTCACGCACACCAGCGTTCGGGTGCCGGGCGGCCTGAACGGGATCCTGATGATCGTCTCGGGGACGAAGGTGACACGGGTCTACGAGTCCCGCCACCTCACCCGCCCGTCGACGGCGGCGGCGTACCTGTTCTCCGCGTGGCAGAAGGGTGATCGCGATCGCGGGCTGGAGGTCGCCTCGACGGCGGCCGTCTCCTCCCTGTTCCGCACGAAGTTCGACCCGGCCGGCGTGACGTACTACCGCCAGGGGTGCACTGCCGAGCCGAAGGGCTTCAGCTGCGCCTACTCCTACGAGGGTGGGGCCATGCTGATGCACGTCACCGGGTCGCGCTCATCCGGGTATGAGGTGCGCTCGATCAGCTACATCGCGGACTGACCGGACGCGCGGCGCCCGGCGGACGCGGTTTCCGGTGAATGCGGCATTCACCGGAAACCGGGCGCTCGCCCGCGACGACCAAGTGCGGGCCGAACGCGCCGAGGACCTGCGACTGCCCGGCCGGGCCGCCAGCGATCGACGCGACCAGCTGGGAGGCGCGATGCTCGGCAGGGAGCGGGTCGACCGTGCCGTCCATCGCGCGGCGGCCGGCGATCAGCCGCCCCTTCGACATGGCGTTGCCGATCCACGTCGCCGCGTACCGCACCTCGGGGGTCGAGTCGTAGTACGCCCACGCCTGACGCTGCCACGTCTGGTTCGGTTGGGTGGCCTGGTAGCCGAAACGGCGGGCGGTCCAGCGGGCGGCTGCGGCGGCGAGGCTGCGGATGCTCATCGCGCCTCGCCGCGGCGGCGGCTGGCCGTTTCGGACATCGGGGCCCTTCGGTGGGTGTCGACCCTTGCCCGGCCCGTAGCCAACAGCGCGCTTCTCAGACTACCGAGACGAGCTGATGTTTCCCGGACCGGAATGACGCAGCACGGACAAGATCGTAACGCGACGTTCCCCTTTTGTTCCCCATCGACCCCTGGGGTGATGTCGGCGGGGAAACCGTGATCGTCTCTCACGAGTCCCCGCGCGTTCTCCCTGGTAGCGGAGGCGGACGGGAATCGAACCCGCCAGGCCGAGATCCTCGACCTCAACGATTTTGAAGACCGCGGGGGCCACCAGGCGCCCAGACGCCTCCAGGGGAGAACGTATCGGCAGGCGGGTAAGGGCCATCACGAACGGCACCCATGAACTCCCCACTTCTGTCCAGATCGATCAAGTGAGGCGGCATGACCGGAACGACGACGGAGCCCGGATCTTCCCTGCCGGGATCCGGCGCGGGGAACGGCCCGGTGGCGATCACCGCGCCCCGGGGCGGGGAACCCCGCGTGGGAGACGGTACGGCGAACGGCACGATACGGCTCACGCAGTACGCCCACGGAGGCGGCTGCGCCTGCAAGATCCCTCCCGGCGAGCTGGAGGCCATCGTCTCGGGGCTCATCGGCCGCCCTGACGACGCCTTCTCTCCCGCCGGTGAGCTGCTCGTCGGGCTGGACGACGGGGACGACGCCGCCGTGATCCGGATCGAGAGCGGCCGGGCGGTCGTCGCGACGGCCGATTTCTTCACGCCCGTCGTTGACGATCCCTACGACTGGGGGCGGATCGCCGCCACCAACGCCCTGTCCGACGTGTACGCGGTGGGCGGTGAGCCGCTGGTGGCGGTCAACCTGCTGGGCTGGCCCCGCGACACGCTGCCGATGGAGCTCGTCAGCGAGGTGCTGCGCGGCGGCCTCGACGTCGCGCGGGCGGCGGGCTGCCACGTGGCGGGCGGCCACAGCGTCGACGACCCGGAACCGAAGTACGGCATGGCCGTCACCGGCCTGGCCGATCCGGCCCGGCTGCTGCGCATCGACGGGGGCCGGGCCGGCCTGCCGATCTCGCTCACCAAACCGCTCGGCATCGGCGTGCTGAACACCCGGCACAAGTCGACGGGCGAGGTCTTCCCGCAGGCCGTCGCCGCGATGACCACGCTGAACCGGGACGCGGCGCGGGCGGCGCTCGCGGCGGGAGCCGGGTGCGCAACGGACGTGACCGGCTTCGGGCTCCTGGGCCACCTGTACAAGCTGGCCAGAGCGAGCGGCGTCACGGCGGTGGTGGAGACGGCGGCCGTGCCGTACCTGGAGGGCGCGAGGGAGGCCGTGCGAGACGGCTATGTGAGTGGTGGCACCCGGCGCAACCTGGCCTGGGTGGAACCCCATCTCGATCCGGGTCACTGCGGCGCCGCCGAACTCCTGCTGCTGGCCGACGCGCAGACGTCAGGGGGCCTGCTCGTGGTGGGCGAGGTTCCGGGCGCCCCCGTCATCGGTGAGCTCGTCGCACGCGACGGCGCCGCGCTGCGACTGCGCTGAGCGCCGTCACGGGAGCACGCCGCGTCATTCCGCGGCCGCCAGATATCGGGCATCTCCGCAGTTCATCCCCTATGCGCGGTGCCACCCCATTTCCAGCGACGCCCGCATATCGTTACGGTCGCCACGCCATCAAGCCGCCGGAAACGCCTTGTCGATCGCGGCCGTAGCCGAACCCCCGGCACCGTTGAGATGGTGACCTTGCTCCCGCCTTGCCCGCACGATGCGCGACAGCCCTGCAAGGACGGGAGGATCGCGCTCATCATTCCCCCCGGCAGAGAAAGGGACCATCGGCCGTGCGTACACGTCTCAGGACCGCGCTCACCACGACCACTCTCGGCGTCGGCATCAGTGTCTTCGCCATCCACGGCATCGCCGCGGCGTCCACTTCGGCGATCCCGACGGGCAACGCCCCGTCCTGCGTCGCCGTCTGGCAGAACACCGGCACCATCACCAAGACCGGCTACGCCCGAAACGACTGCGGCTACTCGCTGAACCTGAAGATCGTCTGGGCGAACGGCGTGGACGGGAGCTGCCAGACCGCCCGGCCCGGCGACACCATCAAGAGCAAAGTGCCGCGGGGCCCCAGGAACTTCGACGGCGCCGACCGCTGCTGATCGCATCAGCGCGGACGAGAACGGCCCCCGCCCCCGACGAGGGCGGGGGCCGTTCTGTGCCTGCACCACCGCCGGAAGCACCGGCGGTCGGTCCGCGGGAGCCGAACTCATCGGCCGGGAACGGAGGCCGGCCCTGCCGTCTCGACGCGCTCCCGCTGCGGCACCACCGTGTACTTCGGATCGGCGGCGGAGGCGCGGCCCGCCTCCAGGACGCCGAACCGGGTGCACAGCGCCCCGGCGGTGAGGGCGAGTCCGGACGCGGCGGTGGCGACGCGGCTGCGTCCCGCGAGCAGAGTGAGCAGGCCGCCGCCCGCCGTCAGAGCACGCGCCGCACGCAGCAGGCGTCCGGCCCTGCCCTGCCGGTACGGCTCGCCGACCAGCCCCAGCCGTTGTTCGAGGAGCGTGGCGGCGGCCGTCTCCACGGCGGCCCCGAGGAGGGCCACGGCGCGGGCGGGACCGGCCTCCGCCCGGGGCGTGGCCAGCATTCCCGCCGCTCCGGCGCTGGCCAACGCACTGCCGGCGAACAGGAACGGCAGCTCCCGGTAGCCCGCGTGCCAGGCGGGCACGGCGGTGTCGGCCACCAGCACGGCCGTGTAGGTCGCGGTCAACGGTCCGGTCACCACGGTCGCCAGGGCGGCGGCGTCACCGACGGCGGGGAGGATCCTCGTCACGTCCGACGCGGCGGCCGCCGCCGACAGCCCGCCCTGGGCGGCCAGGATCCACGACCCGACGCTCATCGGCGAGGTCGGCTTGAACACCCGCAGCATGTTCAGGAACCGCGCGGGCCGGCCGAGCTCGGCGATCAGGAAGGCGGATCCCGTGGACGCCCCGAGGGCGGCGGTGATCCGCGCGGCGCGGGCCAGACGGTGGCGTCCGGTGAGCCCGGCCAGGACCGCGGTGAGCGACGACGCCCCGGACAGTCCGCCCAGGTAGAGGTAGAGCGGCATGTGTGGCACGTGCCAGATCGGGCGCTTGATCACGGGATGCCCGTAGTAGGAGCGGAACTCCGCCTCCGGCACCGTCTCCGGCGCCGCCCCCGAGACCATGCCCCCCAC
>NZ_JADDIL010000086.1:0-39081 GCF_020826795.1 Microtetraspora sp. AC03309
GTCGCGGTCATCGGCGGGGTCAGCGGCATCGTGACCCCCGCCCGTCCGGTCGCCGGCGTCTCGGCCGCGACGGCCTGCCCGGCCTTCCCGGCGTGCTCGTCGTTCTCCCCTTCCCCGGCCCCGTGCGCGTCCTTCTCCGCCTGCCCGGCGTTCTCCGCCTGCCCGGCGTTCTCCGGCTGTGCGGCGTTCTCCGGCTGTGCGGCGTTCTCCGGCTGTGCGGCGTTCTCCGCGCGCGTCTCGTTCGCGGTGGGCTCGATCGTCCCGCCATCGGTCTTCTCAGCAGCCTCAGCGGCAGCCTGAGCAGCCTGAGCGGTCTCGCCTGCGGCCTTCCCGGCGGGCTCGGTGCTCCCGTTCCCGGCCGTCTCGGTGAGGTCGGGAGTCCGGCCCGCGGTGGTCCCGGTCGTGGCGGGGCCGTGCGGAGCCTGCCCGTACGGCGCCTGCGCGTACTGTGTCTGCCCGTACGGCGACTGGCCTTGCGCCTGGCCGTAGGGCGACTGCCCCGGCGCCTGGCCATAGGGAGCCTGGCCGTACGGGGGCGTGCCGAACGGCTGGGCGTGCGGATTCTGCGTATACGGGCCACCCCCGTACGGCCCGCCCGGCCCCTGCGGCGGCATGCCGTACGGGCTCGACATGGTGGGGCGGGTGCCGGGCCAGGAGGAGAAGGCGCTCTCCTGGGCGGGGGTCATGCCGCGACGGCCGAGGATCCGCTCGGGGAGCGACTTGGCCAGTGCGAGCAGGTCGACGCCGCGGGCGTGGGCGGCCAGCAGCGCGATGGCCAGGAGCGTGCCGACGACGATCGTGCCCATGCCGATCCCGCCGGACGCCACGTTGATGATCAGGCCGAACGCGAAGACCGCGGCCAGCAGCGCCAGCACCGTCTCGGTGTCGAAGATGCGGCGGGTCCACTGCTCGACGTATCCGGGCCTGCCCTCGGTGTCCTTCATGAGCAGGAAGGCCGCGATGTACAGCATGATGCCGATGCCGGATCCAAGGACGAGAACCGCGAAACCCACGCGGAACAGGACGGGATCCATGCCGGTGTACCGCCCGAGGCCCGCGCACACTCCAGTGATCACCCGGCCTTCGCCGGATCGGTGCAGCACCCGCTCTTCGGTGGGTGCGGATTCCTCGGTGGAGGTGGGCGGTGCTTCGGTCATGGTCCCATCGTGGCGGGTCATCGGCCCCGGCGGCCATCGGGGGAACCCCTGACTCACCCCGGACCCCTCAGGGGTCGCATCAGGGCACGCCCTGATGCGACCATGGCGCGTGTCATGTGACGATGCTGCGCGAGATGTCTGAAACGCCTACTGTCCCCGCCGCCGCACCCCGCCTCGTCCGGCCCGCCTCCGGCCGCGTCGTCGCCGGGGTGGCGCAGGGTGCCGCCGCCCAGTTGCGGCTCGATCCCGTCGTGTTGCGTCTGGGGTTCGTGCTGCTCACCGTCGTCAACGGGCTGGGCGTCGTCGCCTATGCGGCCTTGTGGATGTTTACACCGAAAGAGCAGGTCAAGGGCCCGCAGCCGGCCCGCGACTGGGGGCAGTTCGCCGCGTACGGCGTGCTGTGGATGGCCATCGCCGGATTCGGCTGGATCACCGGCGCCTCCGACGGCGGCATCGGCACGTGGCCGATCGCCGCGGGAGGCATCGGGGCGCTGATCCTCTGGCAGCAGGCCGACCCCGGCAGGCGGCAGCGCTGGATGTCCGGCGCGGTCAGCAAGTTCAACGCGAGCTGGGTCAGGACCATCGTCGGCGCGCTCCTCATCATCGTCGGCGCCATCGGCTTCCTGGCCGCCAGCGGCGAACTGGCCAAGGCGAAGACCGGCCTGGTGTTCACCGCCGTCGTCGTGGGCGGCATGTTGATGATCGCCGCCCCGTGGCTGGCCACCCTGGTCAAGGAGCTCCAGCGCGAGCGCACCGAGCGCATCCGGCAGGAGGAGCGGGCCGAGGTCGCCGCGCACGTCCACGACTCCGTGCTCCACACGCTGACGCTGATCCAGCGCAACGCGCACGACTCCCGCGAGGTGACGCGGCTGGCCCGTTCCCAGGAGCGTGAGCTGCGCAACTGGCTCTACCAGCCGAAGCAGGACGCCGACGCCACCCTGGCCGCCGCCGTACGCAGGGTCGCCGCCGAGGAGGAGGACGCCCACGGCGTTCCGATCGAGATCGTCTGCGTGGGCGACTGCGAGCTGGACGAGAGGCTGGGAGCCCTGTTGCAGGCGGCCCGGCAGGCGATGGTGAACGCGGCCAAATATTCTGGGGCCCCGGTGATCTCGGTGTACGCCGAGGTGGAGCCCGACGAGGTCACCGTGTTCGTCCGGGACCGGGGCCAGGGTTTCGACCTCGACGGCGTCCCCGCCGACCGCATGGGCATCCGCCAGTCGATCATCGGCAGGATGGAGCGCAACGGCGGCAGCGCCCGGGTCAGGACGACGCCCGGCGACGGGACCGAGGTCATGCTGACGATGAAGAGGACGTCGTGACGAGGCCGCCGGGAACGGCGAACGAACCCGCGCGGTGTCCGGCCGCCCGGAACGAGCGAGGAGTGGTGGAGAACAGATGAAGACCGTACGCGTGCTGATCGTCGATGACCATCGGTTGTTCCGGTCCGGCGTCCGCGCGGAGCTGGGGCCGTCCATCCAGGTGATCGGGGAGGCCGAGGACGTCGAGACCGCGGTCGCGTCGATCGCCGAGCTGCAGCCGGACGTCGTGCTGCTCGACGTGCACATGCCCGGCGGCGGTGGCCAGGAGGTCCTCAGGCGGGTCCTCGGGGCGGGTTCCCAGGTGCGGTTCCTCGCGCTGTCGGTGTCCGACGCGGCGGAGGACGTGATCGGCGTCATCCGGGGCGGCGCCCGCGGCTACGTCACCAAGACGATCAGCGGCGCCGAGCTCACCGACGCGATCGTCCGGGTGTCGGACGGCGACGCGGTCTTCTCACCGCGGCTCGCCGGCTTCGTCCTGGACGCGTTCGCCTCCACCGAGGCCCCGCCCATCGATCCCGAGCTCGACTCGCTCACCCAGCGCGAGCGCGAGGTGCTGCGGCTGATCGCGCGCGGGTACGCGTACAAGGAGATCGCCAAGGAGCTGTTCATCTCGGTGAAGACCGTCGAGACCCACGTGTCGAGCGTGCTGCGCAAGCTCCAGCTCTCCAACCGGCACGAACTGTCTCGCTGGGCCACCGCCCGACGTCTGGTCTGACCCGCTTCGGGGTGCGTACGCTGGGTCAATGGGGCGTGACGTACCCGCCATGGCGTTCACCAGGGACGACCGCCGCCGGTACCGCGACAAGATCCGGCGGTCGCTCGACGTCCTCGCCCAGATGTTGCGCGAGTCGGGCTTCGAGCTGCACCGGCCGCGCGCGGGCCTGGAGATAGAGCTCAACCTCGTCGACTCCAGGGGAGAGCCGGCGATGAAGAACAACGAGGTCCTCGCCGCCATCGCCGAGCCCGGCTGGGGCACCGAGCTGGGCCGGTTCAACGTGGAGATGAACATCCAGCCGCAGGGCCTGTACCGCGACGGGTCGCTCCGGCTGGAGGAGACCATCCTGCGGCGCCTGGAGCGGGCCCAGGAGCGGGCCGAAACCGTCGGCGGGCACCTGGTGCTCGTCGGCATCCTGCCCACGCTGCGGGAAAGCGACGTCTGCGAGGCGACCCTGTCGTCGAATCCCCGCTACCAGCTGCTCAACGAACAGATCTTCGCCGCTCGCGGTGAGGATCTGCACATCGTGATCGAGGGCGTCGAGCGGCTCGACACGTACGCCGACAGCATCACGCCGGAGGCGGCCTGCACCAGCCTCCAATGCCATCTGCAGGTCAGCCCGTCCGCGTTCGCCGACCACTGGAACGCGGCGCAGGCCATCGCCGGGCCGCAGGTCGCCGTCGCGGCCAACTCGCCGTTCCTCTTCGGCAGGGAGCTGTGGCGCGAGACGCGGATCAACCTGTTCGAGCAGGCGACGGACACCCGCTCCGAAGAGCTCAAGGCCCAGGGCGTACGCCCTCGGGTGTGGTTCGGCGAGCGATGGATCACCTCGGTCTTCGACCTGTTCGAGGAGAACGTCCGCTACTTTCCCGCGCTGCTGCCGGTGTGCGACGAGGAGGATCCGCGTGAGGTGCTCGACAGGGGAGGCGTGCCCGAGCTCGGCGAGCTGACCCTGCACAACGGCACGATCTACCGCTGGAACCGGCCCGTCTACGCCGTCGTGGACGGCACGCCGCACCTGCGGGTGGAGAACAGGGTGCTGCCGGCGGGACCGTCGGTCGCGGACATCACGGCCAACGCCGCCTTCTTCTACGGGTTGATGCGGGTGCTGCCCACGGCGGAACGCCCGGTCTGGACGCGGATGTCCTTCGCCGCGGCCGAGGAGAACTTCCGCAACGCCGCCAAGTACGGCCTGGACGCCCGCCTGTACTGGCCGGACCTCGGCGAGGTGCCCGCCGCCGAGCTCATCTGCCGGCGGCTGCTGCCGCTCGCCGAGCAGGGGCTCGAACTCTGCGGCGTCGGCGCGTCGTACCGTGACCGGCTTCTCGGGATCATCGAGCAGCGCTGCCTGACGTCGCGGAACGGCGCGACCTGGCAGGTGGAGACCGCACGGGCGCTCGGCGGGGACTATGAGGCGCTGCGCGAGATGACGCTGCGCTACATCGAGCGCATGCGCGCCAACGAGCCGGTCCATCTCTGGGACCGCTAGCGGCCCGCTTCCGGACGTCGACCGGATGTCGGCGCCCGGATACCGGCGCCCGGATGCCGGCGCCCGGATGCCGTCGTACGAGGGACCGCGAAAGGACGTCGTTCGCGTTAGGTTCGGCGCGGGAGTGTCCGGGCGAGGGGCTCGACGGGAGAATCCGTGGCGGAACGGGTAAAAGGGCGGGTCGCGCCGCTGGCGTGCGCGCTGGGTGTGCTGGTTCTGGCGAACGTGTCGAACAACCGGATCGCCAGGCGCTGGGCGCCCGCGACGTCGGTCGCGGCCACCGCCGCCCTGCTCGCGATCGCCCGCCGTGACGGGTTGACCTGGGCTGATCTGGGCTTCCAACGCGCGGAGCGTGGAGCGCGCGTCGGAGGGGCGCTCGCCGCCGGGGTGGCCGCCGTCTACGCCGCCGGGGTCGCCTCGTCCCGGACCCGCCCGCTGTTCCTCGACGAGCGCGCGCTCTCCCTGTCCCGCGCCCGGCTGCTGGAGGAGGTGCTGCTCCAGGTGCCGCTGGGGACGGTCCTGCTCGAGGAGGTCGCCTTCCGCGGTGTCCTGCCCGCGCTGCTCGCCCGTGCGTTCCCGTCCGGTCCGTTCCCGTCCCGTACGGCGACCGCCGCGACGGCCGCGCTGTTCGGGTTGTGGCACGTCCTGCCCGCCGTGGACATGGCTCGGGCGAACCCCGCGCTGGGCCGCCTGACAGCCGGAGAATCTCTGGACGAGGTGCGGGGGACGGCTCGTCTCGTGGCGGGCACGGTGGCCTCGACCGCGCTGGCCGGAACGGCCTTCCAGGAGTTGCGTCGCCGTGGCGGGCTGCTCGCCCCCTCGCTGACGCACCTGGCCACGAACTCGTTCGGCTATCTCGCCGCCCGTGCGGCACGGAAGCTCGACGCCAGGGCGCGGAAACCCGCCGGGAATCGTTGAAGGACGCCTGCGGGCCCACCCCCTGGTTGGAACCCACGACAGCGTGCGCGATGATCCAGCTATCCGATCATTCAGTTGATAGGCGGATAAGCAGTGATCTCCCCCCGTATGTTGCTCGCCCTCACGTATTCCATGATTTTGACCGCCGCCTGCGGCGCGGTCGGCGATCTCTCCGAGGCGCCGTCGAAGAAGCCGGAGAAGCCCGCCTCGACGTCCGCGTCCGCCTGCGACGTCGCCGGCGACGACTTCGCGGGCGACGTCGAACTGGCCAGATGCCTCACCGAGTCGTTCTGGGCGAAGGAGTTCCAGGCCGCCGGTGGAACGTACCAACCCGTCCAGGACTTCATCGCGTACGACGCGACGAGCGGACCGGTCTGCGGCGGTGAGAAGGCCCTTCCGGAGAACGCCTTCTACTGCCCGGACGGGCACTTCATCGCCTATGACGCGACGTGGCTGCGGGCGATGTACGACCAGATGGGGGACGGGGCGGTCTATGTCGTCATCCCGCATGAGTTCGGCCATGCCGTACAGGCCCAGCTGGAGAACGACTTCAGCTACAACGTGGAGCAGGAGCTCCAGGCCGACTGCTACGCCGGCGCCACGCTCGGCGGGCTGATCAACGCCGACCTGATCCAGGCCGAGGAGGGCGACGACGCCGAGCTTCTCACGAACCTCGAAGCGGCGGGAGACCCCACCGACGCCTGGTGGGAGCCCGACGCCCACGGCACTCCCGAGAAGCGCCAGGAGGCCTTCGCGACGGGCTTCGGCAAGGGAGTCGCGAGCTGCTGAGCGGCCCGCGCTCCTCGCCACGCCCCACCCGGCCCCCTCCCGTTTCCGGTCATGCCCGGAAGTCGCCGGCGTGATCTCGCGCCCAGGTGGTGAAGGTACGCGCGCGCCGGCCGGTCAACTCCTGCACGGTCTGGGTGATCTCGACCGGCGATCCGTCGTTGGACTTCCACCAGTCCAGCAGAGAGTCGGCGAAGGCGGCCGGGATGTGTTCGGCCATCTCCGCCTTCCGGTCTTCCCGGCTGACCCGCTCGATGGGGATCGGACGGCCGATCGTCCGGCTCAGGATGTCGAGTTGCTCGGCGAAGGTGAGCGACTCCGGACCGGTCAGCGTGTACGGACGTCCGGCCACGGTCGGGTCGGTGAACACGGCGAGGGCCGCCTCGGCGATGTCGGCCTCATGGATGGGGTCGCTGTGGGAGTCGGGGAAGGGCAGGCTTATCGGCCGGCCTGACCGCAGGCTCCGACTCCAGGCCAGTGCGTTGCTCGCGAATGATCCCGGGCGCAGCGACGTGGTCCGGACGGAGGAGGCGATGAGGGCCTTCTCCACGTCCAGGTGCGAGGCGGCCAGCGGGCTTTTCTCGGCGTCCGGGGAGAGGACCGCGGAGGAGGACAGCAGCTATCTCCACCAGGCCGCCGAAGTGGGCCGTGACCAGGCCCGCCGGCTCGCCGCCGAGACGTCGTAGCGTCGCCGCGCACGTCCCCGGTACCCGGGTCCCGTCGAGACCGACGCGAGGGCGGCCCTTCGGGCGCGGTTCTCCTAACTCCGATTGCGGATCATCGACATCAGTAGCCCGTGGGTTTCGGCGTCGGCGGCCACAACGAGTCCGCGGCCCGATGCCCCGATCGGGGCTCCGTCGATCCCGGTGACCACGCAGCCGGCGGCCCGGCAGAGGGCGATGCCGGCGGCGAAATGCACGCTCCCGGACAGGTCGCCGCCATCGGTGACGTACGCGGCACGCTTGCCGGCGGCGACCCAGGCCAACGCCAGCGTCGTGGACACGACCCGCGGCCGGAATCGCTCGACGAATCCGGGGCGGGCCAGCAGATCCACAGCCCGGAAGTCAGGCGCGTTCGGGAACGGCGGGTCCAGGTTGACGTCCACCAGCCGGGTGGTGGACGTGGGTGCCAGCTGCGCGTCGGCCCCGTCCCGCCGCACCCAGGCGGTCTCACCGTCAGTGAAGAAGACCTCGCCACCGAACGGGTCGGCCACCGCCGCCGCCCCGTCACGCAGCGCCACGTTGACGGCCACCAGCATGGTGCCGACGGCGTAGTTCAGCGTGCCGCACAAGGGATCCACCAGCCACCGGCGCGCAGCCCCGACGGCCCCCTGCCGCCCGCCCTCCTCGCCGAGCACCGCGTCCTCGGGTCGAGCGGTACGGATGACGCCGAGGATCGTCTTCTCGGCCTCGACGTCGGCGGCGGTGGCGAAGTCCCCGTCTCCCTTGTCGATGCGGGCGAGCCGCCGGCCGTACATGGTGCGCACCACGTCTGCGCCGGCGTGCGCCGCGGCTATCGCGACCTCGGCGTCGTCAGGGCTCGCGGATGAGTTGATCATGTGGTGCAGGATATCGACGGCACCTCCGCCGATCGGGCCGGCATCGACCGGCTTCCGCTGCCGAGGGTCCAGCTCATCGCCCCGCGACGTGTGGTTCCACTGGGGATGCTCACCGGGCCGAGGCCACCGCTTCCCGTCGACGGCTGCGGGGAGCGTTTCCTGCGCCGTCACCACTGGTCCACATCTGGTGACACGAGCCTTGACGAAGCCCTGACCGATGTTGCCCAAAAGGATTGCGTAAACGATTACAGGACGCGAAGATCATCGTGTTTGCGCCTTTGTCTTTGGAAGGAATACGGGTGCCCCAAACCCCCCACAGTGAATCGGGAATCCGAGGCATGCTCCTGGCCCCGGTCGCGGCTCTGCTCACGTTCGTCATGTTGCTCACACTCGCCCCGCCGGCGAACGCCAACACCTTCGGGTGGTCGTACCTGCATCCGTCGGGGTGCTGCGCGCAGGCGGACAACAAGGACCACTACTACAACTACTCGTCGCTGACCTCGTACATGAAGGTCGCCGGCAACTACGCCATGATCCACTTGGACGCCCAGACCGACATGGTCACGCACTACGACTCC
This sequence comes from Microtetraspora sp. AC03309, assembly GCF_020826795.1. NCBI lineage: Bacteria > Bacillati > Actinomycetota > Actinomycetes > Streptosporangiales > Streptosporangiaceae > Microtetraspora > Microtetraspora sp. AC03309. Next base: position 8,521 of record NZ_JADDIL010000086.1, read on the forward strand.
ACCCCCGACGTCCACACCGACGTGGAGATGTTCGACCAGTACTACGACGACTACTGGGGTCTGGACTGGGACGGGTCGAGCACCGGCAAGAACATCTACGCCCGTGCCCAATGCGTACGTGTGATCAGCCCGGGGCTCATCAACGGCTGGTGGAAGTGCGACCAGTATGAGATCCGCTTCGACCTGGCCGACATGAGTCGCTTCTCGGAGAACGAGCGCAAGAAGACGACCTGCCACGAGGTCGGGCACAGCGTCGGGCTCGGCCACTCCTCCGAGAGCAACTCCTGCATGAAGTCGGGCCGATCCACCGTGCGCAGCTACTCCTCGCATGACGTCGCGCACATCAACAGCCGATTCTGAGGATGGGACACATGTCGAAGATGCTCCGGTCCCGTACCGCGGGGGTGGGCCTCACCCTCGCCGTCGCACTCGGCCTGGCGACCGCCGCCGGAGTGGCCGCCGCCCGGTCCGGTGAGCCCGCTCCCTCGTTCTGGTCCAAGATGCGCTCCGGTGCGGGCGAGTCGACCGGTACGTACCTGTACGACTCATTGGACGACCTGACGCCCGGCGCGCCCGCCTCCGGCGCCTTCACCCCCGCGGCGGCGCTGCTGGAGGGCACCGTCGTCGGCATCGAGCCGGGGATCGCCTTCGGCTCCGACGACAGCGCGGACGTCGCGCCCATCGTCGGCTACGACGCTCCCGACGCCGCGACCCGCTACGCCAATCTCGTCGTCAATGTGGACCGCGTCCTGGCCGGAGAGCTCGGCCTGGGCCAGCAGAACGGCCAGATCCGGCTGCAGGTCGAGCAGCCGATTCAGAGCACCCTGGCCGACCTGCGGGCCTCCATCGGCAGCGCGGGGCACGGCCTGTTCTACGTGCACAACGCCCTGGAGCGCTACCAGGCCGAGGGGCGGGCGGTGCCCCAGGCGCTGGCCGGCTACCTGGCCTCGGTGCATGTGCCGATCGGTGAGGGTGTGTTCGTCGAGCAGGCACCGGGCGAGCCGGTCATCGCGCCGCTCATGGACAACCCGGAACGGGTGGACCAGATACTCAACGGCGCCCCGGCGCCCGTGGAGGAGCCGCCGGACACGGCCTCCCCCAGGCCCCCCAAGCCGACGGACTTCCCACACGGCGACGACGGCGACGGGACGGCGACGGACACTCCCGTCCCGGACCCCACGGACGACCCCGACGCCTCGGCGGTGGACGTCCCCGACCCGGTCGCGACGGACACCGCCGGCCCCGTGGAAAGCGAGCCCGTGGTCGACACCCCCACCCTGGACCAGCTGATGGGCCGCGCGGTGCGCGCGGCGTGCGTGGCCGGCACCAGCACCACGCTGGCCTGCTGACCGAACGCCCCCAGGGCACGAGCCCGCCGGGGGCACGGTGGTGATGGTGGAGGAAACAACGTCAACGCAGGTCCGCGATCTTCTTCCGAGCGGCGCCCGAAGGTGTCCATGGAGGCGCTGACCTGCGTTGACGTTGGAGATTTCGTCGACCACGGTGGCTGTCAGGGGGCGGCGTTCGGGTGGGCGACCCCGTTGCGGTACGCGTACGCGACGGCCTGGGCCCGATCTCGCAGGCCGGCCTTGGCGAAGAGATTGTTGATGTGCGTCTTCACGGTCGCCTCGCTGATGAACAGCCGGGCGGAGATCTCCGCGTTCGAAAGGCCGTGGGCGATGAGCCGCAGGACCTCCAGCTCGCGCGGGGTCAGGCCGTCGGCCGCCGCCGTCCCGGCGGCGGCCGGGGAGGGCTCCGGGGCTGGTGACGGGAACGCGGGCGCGGACGGCACGGGCGCGTCGGGAAGGGCCGTCACGGTGCTGATCAGGCGGCGTTGCACGCCGGGGTCGAGCTGGGCGTCGCCGTTCATGACCGCTGCCACGGCCCTCGCGATCTCGTCGGCGTCGGCGCTCTTGGTGAGGAACCCGCGCGCCCCGGCCCGGAGCGCGGCGAAGACCGACTCGTCGTCCGCGTACGTGGTGAGGACGACGACCTGGGTGTCAGGGAACTCGGCGCGGATCCGGCGGGTGGCCTCGACGCCGTCCATCCGGGGCATCCGCAGGTCCATCAGCACCACATCCGGCCGCTCGGAGGCGACCAGGCGCAGTGCGGCCGCGCCGTCGCCCGCCGACCCGACGACCTCGATCCCGGGGAGGAGGCCGAGCAGGAGCACCAGCCCCTCGCGGACCACCGACTGGTCGTCCGCGACCAGCACCCGGGCGGTCACGCCGGGACCCGCAGCCGCACGCGGAAGCCGTCGTCCGTCTCGCCCGCGTCCAGTGTTCCGCCGAGGAGTTCGGCCCGTTCCCGCATGCCCACGAGTCCGTATCCTCCCCCAGGCGTGCCCGGCGCCTCGGCGGCGGGGTTGCTCACCTCAAGCTCGCACGCGCCGTCGTGGAAGCCGAGCCGTACGCTCGCGGGCGAGCCGGGCGCGTGGCGGCGCACGTTCGTGATCGCCTCCTGGGCGGTACGGATCATCGCGAGCTCGGTCTCCGGAGGGAGGCGGCGTTCGGCGCCGGACACGATGATCGCGCAGTCCCTGCCGGTGGCCGTACGGAACTCGTCGGCCAGGGCACGCAGCGCGACGGGCAGCGGCGGCAGGTCCTCGCGCAGGGCGGACACGGCTCTGCGGGCCTCTTCGAGGCCGTTCTTGGCCAGTTCTCTGGCGCGTTCGACCCGTTCCAGCGCGTCCTGGGTCCGGTCGGCGCGAAGCAGCAGCCGGGCGCCCTCCAGATGCACGATCTGCGCGGACAACGAGTGGGCGAGGATGTCGTGGATCTCCCTGGCGATGCGGGCGCGCTCGGCCAGCACCGCCTCGCGCGCCTCGGCCTTCCTGGTGGCCCGGCGCTGCGCGATCGAGTAGGTGATCAGGAAGGCGACGCAGACGCTGAAGCACAGGCTCAGATCCTGCTGCATGTCGCCGCCCGCGGCTCCGGCGAGGAGCAGCCCCGCCAGGGCGACGATCCCGACCGGCGACGAGCGGCTCAGCGGGTGTCTCGCCGCGGCGGCCCCGACGGTGAAGAGCAGGGCGGCGATGGCCGGGCCGCCCGCGTCCGTCGTCTCGATCAGGGCGATCGACGCGATGGCAGAGAGGCACAGGGCGGCGATCTTCAGAGGGATCCCGAGGAACACCGGCCCGGGGGATCCCGCTTCCCGCGCGGGAAGCAGGATCGCGGAGACCAGCGCGGCGGCTACGGCCAGGGTGAGGCCGGTGACGGCGAGCCTGTCTCCGGAGAGGCCGAAACCGGGCGGCGTCGCGGCCTGCCCGACCACGAACAGCACGATGAGTCCTCCGCGCAGGGCGATGGGGCTGATCGTCGTCTGCCTGCCGGTCGTCACGTCATGACGTTATCGGGGCCTCAACCGAGGGTCGTACGGCGATGCCGGGCAGCGCGCGGCCCCGCCGGGTCACCAGCAGGGACTGGACGGCGATGGTCACGCCGACGAAGAGAAGGACGGTCGTGGGGGCCGAGGCGAGCCCCAGGGCGTATCCGGCGCCGAACAGGGCGATCCGCGAGGCGAGCGAGGCCAGCCAGGCCACCAGTGTCCAGCCGGTGCCCTTGGACCAGGCCGTCCCCGCCGGGTCCCGCCACACCCGCACCGTCGAGGCGCGGAGCACGCCGAAGCCCACGGCGAAGGCGAGTTCCGCGATCAGCATGAGCACGCCGAGGGCGAGGTGCCGGGTGTCGACGAGGCCGCCACCGGACAGTCCGGCCAGGATCATGAGCCCGGAGAAGTAGAGGATCCCGCGCCTCTCGGTGGGGCGCGTCATCATCTGGCGGTAGACGACGAAAACGACGACGGCGACGCTCATCAGGGCGATCTGCTGGGGTTCCATGCGCCAAAGGTAGGAAGAAGCGGGTCACCGCCGGATCGGCGCACGGGTGGAGACCGCGATCTCCACCCCCGGGTGGAGACGGTCAGACCGGGAACCGCCCGCGCGCGGCGAGCTCGATCGTCACGACGACGGCCAGAGACTCGGCGGCCAGAAGGGCGATCAGCACCGCGAGCTGTACGGCTCCCGCCTGGACCGGCCCCGATCCGGCCAGCATCATGCCGACGAACGCGCCGGGCAGGGTCACCAGGCCCACGGTCCTGGTCTGGTCCAGCGCGGGTACGAGCGCCTGGGCGGCGGCGGGACGGCAGATCTCCAGCGCCGCGTCACGGACGGAGAAGCCCAGCGACAGCGCGGCCTCCACCTCGCCGTGCCGCTGCCGCAACTCGTCGAGCGCCCTGCGCCCGGACAGGGCCGTCGCGGTGAGGCAGCCGCCGAGCAGGATCCCGGTGACCGGCACGAGCACGATCCCCCGCACCGGCAGCACGCCGGTGACGATCATCAGAACGAGCACCGGCGCCGTCCCCGCGGCGACGGGCAGCGCGGCCCACCACACGGCCCTTCCCCGGGTGATCCGCCGACCGGCGGTGACGCTCGCCACGAGGTACATGACGACGAGGAACGCCGCCACGGCGGGCAGGTACGTGATCGCCCACACGATGGCGAAGGACACCACGGCGAGCTGGACCGCGGCGCGGACGGACGCGGTCAGGATCGCGCGCGAATGCCCGAGCCGCCCGAGTACGGCGACCCCGGCGGCGGCGAGGGCGAGAAGCGCCATCACGACGCCGAGCTGGGGGGTGACCGGCAGCAGCGTGTTCACCCGACCGATCCTGCCGTTCCCGGGTTCCACGCTCGCACACAGGTACGGGTACGGCCCGTGATCGGGGTGCTGGATGTCGGTGGGCGGCCATACCCTAGGGACGTGTCCACCCGAGCCATCACCCATCCTTTGCTCGACGGTCTCAACCCGCACCAGCGGGAGGCCGTCGTCCACCAGGGCAGCCCCCTGCTCATCGTCGCCGGGGCCGGCTCGGGCAAGACCCGGGTGCTCACCCATCGCATCGCGTACCTGCTGTCGGAGCGGGGCGTCCAGCCGGGCGAGATCCTGGCGATCACCTTCACCAACAAGGCCGCCAAGGAGATGAAGGAGCGGGTCGACCGGCTCATCGGTCCCCGGTCCAAGGCCATGTGGGTGATGACCTTCCACAGCGCGTGCGTGCGCATCCTGCGCCGGGAGGCCAAGCGGCTCGGCTTCACGAGCAGCTTCTCGATCTACGACCAGGCCGACGCGCAGCGGCTCATGGCGATGGTCTGCCGCGAGCTGGACCTCGATCCCAAGCGATACCCGCCCAAGTCGTTCTCCGCCCAGGTCAGCAACTTCAAGAACGAGCTGATCGACTACGAGACGGCGGCCGACAACGCGAAGACGCATCTGGAGCGCACGCTCGCCGAGGCGTACCGCACCTACCAGGCGCGGCTCACCGAGGCCGGCGCGATGGACTTCGACGACCTGATCATGCTCACCGTCACGCTGTTCCAGCTCTTCCCCGAGGTGGCCGAGCACTACCGCCGCCGCTTCCGGCACGTGATGGTCGACGAGTACCAGGACACCAACCACGCGCAGTACGCCCTCGTCCGCGAGCTGGTCGGGCGGCCCGAGCTGAGGACGGTCGACGGCGACCTGGTCCGCCCGTCGGACTCGGGCGAGGAGCGGGTCGAGCCCGCCGAGCTGGTCGTGGTGGGTGACGCCGACCAGTCGATCTACGCCTTCCGCGGCGCGTCGATCCGCAACATCCTGGAGTTCGAGCGCGACTATCCGGACGCGAAGACGATTCTGCTGGAGCAGAACTACCGCTCCACCCAGACGATCCTCAACGCCGCGAACGCGGTGATCGCGCGCAACGAGAGCCGCAAGCCCAAGAACCTCTGGTCCGACCAAGGCGCCGGCCCCAAGATCATCGGGTACGTCGCGGACAACGAGCACGACGAGGCCATGTTCGTCGCCCAGGAGGTCGACCGGCTCTCCGACGAGGACGACGTCACCCCGGGCCAGGTGGCCGTCTTCTACCGGACCAACGCCGCCTCGCGCGTCTTCGAGGAGGTCTTCATCCGGACCGGCCTGCCGTACAAGGTGGTGGGCGGGGTGCGCTTCTACGAGCGCAAGGAGGTCAAGGACCTGCTCGCCTACCTGCGCGTGCTGGCCAACCCGTACGACACCGTCTCGCTGCGCCGGGTGCTGAACGTGCCCAAGCGCGGCATCGGCGACCGGGCCGAGGCGATGATCGAGGCGTTCGCGAGCCGCGAGCGGATCAGCTTCTGGGAGGGCCTGCGGCGGGCCGACGAGGCGCACGGGCTGGCCACCCGCTCGCTGAACGCGATCAGGGAGTTCACCGCCCTGCTCGACGATCTCCGGGCCAAGGAGCTGTCGCTGTCCGAGCTCGCCGAGGAGGTGCTGGGCGCCACCGGCTACCGCACCGAGCTGGAGACCTCGGGCGACCCGCAGGACGAGAGCCGCCTGGAGAACCTCAACGAGCTGATCGCGGTGGCCGCGGAGTTCGAGGAGGCCAACCCGGACGGCACGCTGGTCGACTTCCTGGAGCAGGTCTCGCTGGTCGCCGACGCCGACCAGATCCCCGAGGGCGAGGACCACGGCGGCGTCGTCACGCTGATGACCCTGCACACCGCGAAGGGCCTGGAGTTCCCCGTGGTGTTCCTCACCGCCATGGAGGACGGCGTCTTCCCGCACATGCGGTCCATGGGCGACCCCAAGGAGCTGGAGGAGGAGCGGCGCCTCGCCTACGTCGGCATCACCCGTGCCCAGCGCCGCCTCTACCTGTCCCGCGCGGCCGTACGGTCCTCGTGGGGGTCGCCGGCGTTCAACCCGGCGTCACGGTTCCTGTCCGAGGTGCCGAACGACCTCGTCGAGTGGCGCAGCGACCCGGCCAAGACCGCCTGGGGCGCGGCCACCTCACGCGAGCCCCGCCGTACCGCGGCTCCCGCCAAGGCGGGCGGGCGGGCCATCCCGCATCTGGCGCCCGGCGACCGGGTCACCCACGACAGCTTCGGCCTGGGCACGGTCGTGGCGGTGGAGGGCGAGGCCGAGAAGACCCGAGCCAAGATCGACTTCGGCTCCGGCGGCGAGAAGACCCTGATGCTGGCCTACGCCAAGGTAGAGAAGCTCTGACGCGGGAGGGCCCCGCGGAACCGTCTCCGGTCCCGCGGGGCCCTCGCTCGCCTGTTGCTACGTCCGCTCGGCGGCTGTTACTTCCTGGCCGCCATCATGCCGGGCGTGATGATGGTCGGCACCTCCGGTACGGAGCCGTCGATGTCGGCCGACGTGGCGACCTCGCTCGCCGGGGGAGCGGTGATGGAGACCTTCGAACCCCACTTGGTGAACTTGGTGTCGCTGGTCATGTCCATGGCGATGCTGAGCTTCTTGCTCTTCATCGTGTAGGTCGCCGACGTGGTCATGCGGCGGATGAGCTGGTCGGCGCCGACCCACAGCTTCCAGTTGACCACGGTCTTGCCGTAGCTCGCGTCCATGATCTTGAGCTGCTTCTTCAGCTCGGGGGAGGACGCGGCGAGCTGCTTGAGTGTGGCGGAGCCGCGATAGAGGGTGGTCCGCGTTCCGTCGACCGTGCCGCCGTCGCCCTTGGCCTTGGTGGTCGCGAGCACGGCCCGCAGGCTGCGCGCGTCGAACGCGTTGATGAACGTGCCGCCGCCGATCGCCGCCGGCGAGCTGGTGCCGGGTACCCGGAGCCAGCTCTTGCCCGCGGGCATGAGGTCGTCGTAGATGCCGCCGTTGACGTAGGCGGTCCTGCCGACGGTGATCGTCCGCGTCGGCTCGTTCAGCCCCTCGAGAGACTCCTCGTCCTCGAAGAGGGCCCCGAAGTCGTTCTTGGTCGTGATGTCGGACGCCGCGACGCCCGAGCGCCCGAACTGGACGTCGCCCTCCGCCCGGAGCTTGAACGCGGTGGTGCCGGCGATGGCGACCTTCGCCGCCGACGTCACGTGGACGCCGCGCTTGACCTTGAACTGCTTCGTGAGCGCCGAGGCCGGGTCGGCCGGGCGCGGCTGCGCCTGCGCGGGGGCGGCGAGCGCGGGAGCCAGAAGTGCTGCGGTGCCCACGGAAGCCAAAGTGGCGATAATTCGCCTCATAAGGGGGGTTCCTCCCGTTAAGTGCCTTCCCCTCTCGCGGAGAAGGTGATCAAAATAAGGTGATCATGGTGCATCCTGCCGCGTAGTGATCACGGTGAAGTCACGAAATTCCACATTTCCTGTGGATTTCCTGAGCGCTTTCCCGTGGCGCCATGGACCGTTCCGCGGTGCGGTCGAGCCCGGCCTCCCTGGTAGTGGCGTCACGCGAGAGCCGTACGGGAGAACGTCGCGGCGGCGGGAGGGCGGGGTTCGCACGCCATCTCGGAGGCCCCGCCTCTTGGACGACGGGGCCGAGTCGGCAAGGATGTGAAACCGGTCGCGTTGCGGGGAGGTCGCATGGGTGCAATTCGGGTTGTTCTTGCCAAGCCAGGGCTGGACGGGCATGACCGTGGCGTCAAGGTCGTCGCGCGGGCATTGCGTGACGCGGGCATGGAGGTGGTCTACACCGGCCTGCACCAGACTCCCGAGCAGATCGTGCAGACCGCGATCCAGGAGGACGCCGGGGCGATCGGCCTGTCGATCCTGTCGGGCGCGCACATGACCCTCTTCGCCCGGCTCATGGAGATCCTCAAGGAGCAGGAGGCCGAGGACATCGTGGTTTTCGGCGGAGGGATCATCCCCGAAGCCGACATTCCCGAGCTGCGGAAGATGGGTGTCGCCGGGATCTTCACACCCGGTGCGACGACGGAAGAGATCGTGGATTGGGTCCGTTCCGCCATCCCTACAGGGATTTAGGATCTTTTGCGTAACTTTGCCGTATCCGCCAGTCCTTGGCAAGGGCTTACCGGGACCCCATGACGTGTTCACGTCCTCGCTAGGGCTAGGCTTCATGCGCGGAAATGCCAGGCAGGTCAACCGGCCTGGCCCTCGACATTTAGAAGATCAGCCGAAGGACGGACCCTCGTGGACCTGTTCGAACATCAGGCGAAGGAGCTCTTCGCGGAGTACGGCATCCCGGTGCCGCGCGGCGTCGTCGCGCACACCGCGGACGAGGCGCGCGCGGCTGCCGAGCAGCTGACCGGCCGTGTCGTCGTCAAGGCCCAGGTCAAGACCGGGGGCCGCGGCAAGGCCGGCGGCGTCAAGGTGGCGGATGACGCGGGCGACGCTCACGACAAGGCGACGCAGATCCTCGGGATGGACATCAAGGGCCACACGGTCCACAAGGTCCTGATCGAGGAAGCCAGCCAGATCGCCGAGGAGTACTACTTCTCCTTCCTCCTCGACCGTGCGAACCGCACGTTCCTGGCCATCTGCTCGGCGGCGGGCGGCATGGACATCGAAGAGGTCGCGCACACCGCACCCGAGAAGGTGGCCAAGGTTCCGGTCAACCCCATCGAGGGTGTCGATCTCGCCAAGGCGCGCGAGATCGCGCAGGCCGGCGGCCTGCCCGAGCAGTCGCTGGACGGCGCGGCCGCTCTCATCGAGAAGCTCTGGGCCGTATTCGTCGACGAGGACGCCACGCTCGTCGAGGTCAACCCGATGATCCTGTCGGCAGACGGCCAGGTCAAGGCCCTCGACGGCAAGGTCACCCTCGACGAGAACGCGAACTTCCGCCAGGCGGAGCACGCGTCCTACGTCGACAAGGCCGCCGAGGACCCGCTCGAGGCGCGGGCCAAGGAGAAGCACCTCAACTACGTCAAGCTCGACGGCACCGTCGGCATCATCGGCAACGGCGCGGGCCTGGTCATGTCCACGCTCGACGTGGTCGCCTACGCCGGCGAGGCGTTCCCCGGCACGCCCAAGCCCGCCAACTTCCTCGACATCGGCGGCGGCGCCTCGGCCGAGGTCATGGCCAACGGCCTGGAGATCATCCTCTCCGACCCGTCGGTGAAGTCGGTCTTCGTGAACGTCTTCGGCGGCATCACCGCGTGCGACGCGGTCGCCAACGGCATCGTCTCCGCGTTCCAGCTCCTGGAGAGCCGGGGCGAGGCAGTGACGCACCCGCTGGTGGTGCGCCTGGACGGCAACAACGCCGCTCTGGGGCGGCAGATTCTGGCCGACGCCGGGCTGCCCCGCGTCGAGCTGGTGGACACTATGGACGACGCGGCCAAGCGCGCCGCCGAGCTCGCTGCGGTAGGTGCGTAATGGCTATCTGGCTGACCGAGAACAGCAAGATCATCGTGCAGGGCATGACCGGCGGGGAGGGCACCAAGCACACCCGCCGCATGCTCGCCTCCGGCGCCAAGGTCGTCGGCGGGGTCAACGCCCGCAAGGCCGGCACCGTCCACGAGGGCCTGCCCGTGTTCGGCACGGTCAAGGAGGCCATGGAGCAGACCGGCGCCGACGTGTCGGTCGTCTTCGTGCCCCCGGCGTTCACCAAGGACGCCGTCAAGGAGGCCGTCGACGCCGAGATCCCGCTCTGCGTGGTCATCACCGAGGGTGTGCCGGTCCACGACACCACCGAGTTCTGGGCCTACGCGGGCGCCAAGGGCAACAAGACCCGCATCATCGGGCCGAACTGCCCCGGCATCGCCTCGCCCGGCGCGTCCAACGCGGGCATCATCCCGGCGGACATCACCACCCCGGGCCGCGTCGGCCTGGTCTCGAAGTCCGGCACGCTGACCTACCAGCTCATGTACGAGCTGCGTGACTTCGGCTTCTCCACCTGCGTGGGCATCGGCGGCGACCCGGTCATCGGCACCACGCACATCGACGCCCTCCAGGCGTTCCAGGACGACCCCGCCACCGAGGCGATCGTGATGATCGGCGAGATCGGCGGCGACGCCGAGGAGCGGGCCGCGGCCTACATCGAGGAGCACGTCACCAAGCCGGTCGTCGCCTACGTCGCGGGCTTCACCGCCCCCGAGGGCAAGACCATGGGCCACGCGGGCGCGATCGTCTCCGGTTCCGCCGGAACGGCCCAGGCCAAGAAGGAAGCGCTGGAGAAGGTCGGCGTCCGCGTCGGCAAGACCCCCAGCGAGACCGCACGTCTCATGCGCGAGATCATGCAGTCCCGCTGATCCTCCGCCCGATCGCCGGATCGCCCGCGCGTCCCTCGCGGGGGCCGATCCCGGCTCGCGATTCGTGACCTCGCACTCCGCCGTGAGTGCGAGGTCACGATCGTTTACGGACCCGGATGGGCGCGCGCCGATTCGCGGCCGGGCATCGCCCGCCTGGGGATGATCATGCCAAATCGGGCGGGACTGGGCGTGGCGACGTGGCGAAAGCCGTACCGGCTGGGACCATGGGGTAGCGTGACGGCCTTTCTCGACCAGCTACGGACAGCCCCCCGTGCCGTCCTCAGCCGCTTCCCCAAAGGCGACGACGACGAGACCCGCCGACCGCTCCCCGTGTCGGGCATGCTCGCCGGAGCGGGCACTCTCGGCGTCGGCCTGGCCGTACTGACCACCCTCACCCTCATCGGCTGGGCGGCCGCCCCGCGCGGCGCGTTCGGCCAGGGGCTGCCCGGCGTCTTCCGCGCCGCGTGCCAGCTCTGGCTCGCCGCCCACCACGCCGGGTTCGCGATCCCCGGGGGACGGGTCGGCCTGCTGCCGCTCGGCCTGACGATCCTGCCCGGCGCGCTGCTCTACCGGGCGGGGCTGTGGATGGCCCGTGACGCCGACCTCCGGCTGCGCATGCCGGCCCGGCTGCCCAAGGGGACGCCGCGCGACGTCGAGAACGCCAGGCGCCGGGCCCAGCTCGCGCTCGTCGCCCAGGCCGGGATCTCGCTGGCCGCGCCGTACGCGCTGCTCGCCGGGATGATCGCGCTCGTCGCCCAGAACGAGGTCACCCAGCCGTTCCTCGGAGAGGCGCTGGCCAGCCACCTCGTGCTCGCGTTCCTGGCCGGCTCGCTGGCCACCGCCCGCACGATCGGGCCGTGGAAGTCGATGCTGCGCCTGCTCCCCGACCGCACCCGCTCGGTCGTCGCCGGTACGGCCGTCGCACTGTCGATCATGCTGGTGACCGGGATGCTGCTGGTTCTCGGTGCCATCGCGGTGAACTTCGGGGAGATCCAGCGGCTGTCGGAGATGCTCAGCCCCGGGTTCGTCGGCGGTCTCCTGCTGCTGCTGGTCGAGGGGCTCTACCTGGTCAACGCCGCGATCTGGGGCATGTCGTACATCGCGGGGCCGGGGTTCGCCATCGGCACGGGCACGCTCGTCGCGCCGACCGGAGTGAAGCTGAGTGCCGTCCCCACCGTGCCGCTGCTCGGCGCGCTGCCGGAGTCGGGCGTCGCCCCGCCGTGGATCATGGGGGTGATCGCGCTGCCGTTCCTGGCCGGGGCGGTCGCCGGCGTGGTCGTGGCCCGGGTCGCCCCGACGCCGACGATCGAGGCCGCCCCGCTCTGGGGGTTCGGCTGCGGCCTGACCTCGGGTGCGATGGCGGGGCTGCTCGCGGCGCTCTCCGGCGGCCCCCTCGGCGGCGCCCGCCTGTCCGCCGTCGGGCCGTCACCGTGGGAGGTGGCGCTGTCGGTGGCGCTCGAGGTCGGCGTGGCGGCGGGCATCTCCGCCGGCATCGCCAACTGGTGGCTGATCTCCCGCCGACCGGCCACCCCGGAGCCGGTGCGCAAGGCGGGCGCCGTGATCGCCAAGGCGGCGGGGAAGGTCCGGCGCGCCGAGAAGGGCAAGGCGGCCCGCGCCCTTCCCGGCCACTGGCTGGACGCGACCGAGGCCGACACCCAGCCCATCCCGGTGATCAAGGATGACTGGACCGACGAGCACGCCGCCGCGGCGGCGGAGACGTTCGCCGCGATCCGGGCCGCCCGCTCAGAGCCGGTACGGCCGCCGCGCAACGACATCGTGGACGAGTCCGACGATCGCGGCGGCCACGTGATCTATGTCGACCCCTACGCCTGGGAACGCGACTCCTAGGAGCCGGGAGGGGCGGCCTAGTTCGGGAAGGGCAGGTTCGCCGGCCAGGCGACGCCGAGCCGTCGTTCCACGGCGCTCTTGAGCTCGTTCAGGCAGTCGTGTGCCGCGGTGACCGTCCCCGCGCCCTTCCCGCACTCCACGTACGCGTTGAGCTCGGCAGAGAAGAAGAGCTGGGTGGCCATCAGCAGCCCCCCGAACAGGAACGAGACGACCGCGATGACGAGGCCGGCGGCCGCCGCGCCCACGGGGCGGCGTGCCCGGCTCAGCGTCCTGACGTCACGGAACGCGACCGCGAGACCGAAGATCGACAGTGCCAATCCGGCGGCGGGCAGCATGAACGTGCAGATCAGCGCCGCGAGGGCGAGCAACAACGCCCGGCGGCCCCCCAGGTCGGCTGCCGGCGTCTGCAGTGGTGCCGTCACGATCTCCACCTTTGCCTTCCGCGCTTTTCCCCGCCACCGCGCCCCGGCATTTCGCCGGGCCGCCTTCGAATCCGGTGACCGGAGCCCGATAACCTTTCTACCGGCGAGGGACTGCTGCCTGCGCCCTCTCACAGCCTTCCCGAAGGAGTCCGCCCGGTGCCATCCGGACCGCACCATCCGACAGAGGCCGCCCGGCTCGTGGTTCTCGTCTCCGGTTCCGGGACCAACCTACAAGCCCTTCTCGACGCCGCGGCGGCCCCGTCGTTCGGCGCCGCGATCGTCGCGGTCGGCGCGGACCGTGACGGCATCGAAGGACTGGCCCGTGCCGAGCGCGCCGGGATCCCCGTGTTCGTCGAGCGGGTGGGCGACCACGCCACACGCGACGAGTGGGACGAGGCGCTCGCCGGGAAGATCGCCGCGTACAAGCCCGACCTCCTGGTCTCCGCCGGGTTCATGAAGATCCTCGGCCATCGTGTCCTCGGCTCCTTCCCGGTGGTCAACACGCATCCGGCGCTGCTGCCCTCCTTCCCGGGCGCCCACGCCGTACGGGACGCCCTCGCGTACGGCGTCCGCGTCACCGGCTGCACGGTCCACCTGGTCGACGCGGGCGTCGACACCGGCCCCGTGATCGCGCAGGAGGCGGTGGCCGTACGCGACGGGGACGATGAGGACACGTTGCACGAGCGGATCAAGACCGTCGAGCGCAGGCTGCTCGTCGAGATCGTCGGGCGCATGGCACGCGAAGGCTGGACGGTCTCCGGCCGGCGGGTGCGCCTGGGGCGTGCCTGACCGGTTTCCGGGCACGACGACCCAGTGGATGAGCTGGGCGAAAACGGAACAGAGAGGATCACGAAGTGACCCGCATCGCCATCCGGCGCGCGCTGATCGCGGTATACGACAAGTCCGGGCTCGAAGAGCTGGCCCGGGGCCTGGAGGCGGCGGGCGTCGAGATCGTCTCAACCGGCGGCACCGCCGCCGCCATCGCGTCGTACGGCGTGCCCGTGACGAAGGTCGAGTCGCTGACCGGCTTCCCGGAGTGCCTGGACGGCCGGGTCAAGACGCTGCACCCGAGGGTCCACGCGGGGCTGCTGGCCGACGGCGCGAACCCCTCGCACGTCAAGCAGCTCGACGAGCTGGAGATCGAGCCGTTCCAGCTCGCGGTGGTCAACCTCTACCCGTTCGCCGAGACGGTCGCCTCCGGCGCGTCCGACGCCGAGTGCGTCGAGCAGATCGACATCGGCGGCCCCGCCATGATCCGCGCGGCGGCCAAGAACCACGGCACGGTCGCGGTCGTCGTCGACCCCCGCGCGTACGACAGCGTGCTCGCGGCCGTGGCCGAGGGCGGTTTCACCGTCACCGAGCGGAGGCGGCTCGCCGCGGCGGCGTACGCGCACACCGCGGCCTATGACGTGGCGGTGGCCTCCTGGTTCGCGGGCGTGTACGCGCCCGACGGCGAGTGGCCGTCCTTCATGGGCGCCGCCTGGAAGCTGAAGACGCCGCTGCGCTACGGCGAGAACCCGCACCAGGGGGCCGCGCTCTACTCCGGCCAGGAGGCCGGTCTGGCGAACGCCGAGCAGCTGCACGGCAAGGAGATGTCCTACAACAACTACGTGGACGCCGACGCGGCGTGGCGTGCGGCATGGGACTTCGCCGAGCCCTGCGTCGCGATCATCAAGCACGCCAACCCCTGCGGCGTGGCGATCGGCGCGGACGTGGCCGAGGCCCACCGCAAGGCCCACGCGTGCGACCCCGTCTCGGCGTACGGCGGCGTGATCGCGGTGAACGGCGAGGTCACGCGGGAGCTCGCCGAGCAGATCGCTCCGATCTTCACCGAGGTCGTGGTGGCGCCGTCCTTCGCTCCCGAGGCGCTCGACATCCTCAAGGGGAAGAAGAACATCCGGCTGCTCGCCTGCCCGGCCGGCCCCGGCAACGCGGCCGAGTTCCGTCGGATCGACGGCGGCCTGCTCGTGCAGACGGTCGACCGGGTGAACGCCCCCGGCGACGACCCGGCGACGTGGGAGCTCAAGGCGGGCGCCGCCGCGACGGACGAGGTGCTGGCGGACCTCGCCTTCGCCTGGAAGGCGTGCCGCTCGGTGAAGTCCAACGCGATCCTGCTGGCCTCGGAAGGGGCCACAGTGGGCGTCGGCATGGGCCAGGTCAACCGGGTGGACTCGGCCCGCCTCGCGGTGTCCCGCGCGGGCGAGCGCGCCGCGGGATCGGTCGGCGCGTCCGACGCGTTCTTCCCGTTCGCCGACGGCCTCCAGGTGCTGGCGGACGCGGGCGTGAAGGCGATCGTCGAGCCGGGCGGCTCGATCCGGGACGAGGAGGTCGTCGCGGCCGCCGAGGCGGCCGGCATCAGCCTCTACTTCACCGGCACCCGCCACTTCTTCCACTGACCGCCACGGTTATCGGCATGGGTATCGGCACGGTTATCGGCACGGTTATCGGCACGGTTATCGGCACGTTAGGAGACCAATGAGCGCGCAGACTCTGGACGGCAAGGCGACCGCCGCCAAGATCAAGGCCGATCTCGCCGAGCGGGTGTCGGCTCTGGCCGCCAAGGGGGTCAGGCCCGGACTGGGCACGATCCTCGTCGGCGACGACCCCGGCAGCCAGATCTATGTCGCGGGCAAGCACCGGGACTGTGCCGAGGTCGGCATCGCCTCGATCCGCGTGGACCTTCCCGAGACGGCGACCCAGGCCGAGGTGGAGGCCGCGATCGACGAGCTCAACGCCTCGGCGGAGTGCACCGGCTACATCGTGCAACTGCCGCTGCCGCGTCACCTCGACACGATGGCGCTGCTGGAGCGGATGGACCCGGCCAAGGACGCCGACGGCCTGCACCCGGTCAACCTCGGCCGCCTCGTGCACATGGTCGACGCCCCGCTGCCGTGCACGCCGCGCGGCATCGTGCACCTGCTGCAGGAGTACGGCGTGCCGCTCAAGGGGGCGGAGGTCGTCGTGGTCGGGCGCGGCATCACGGTCGGCCGCTCGCTCGGCCTGCTCCTGACCCGCCGCAGCGAGAACGCCACGGTGACCACCTGCCACACCGGCACGCAGGACCTGGCCTGGCACACCCGCAAGGCGGACGTGATCGTGGCCGCGGCCGGAGTGCCGAACCTGATCACGGCGGACATGGTCAAGCCCGGTGCGGCGGTGCTCGACGTGGGCGTCTCCCGGGTGGACGGCAAGATCGCCGGCGATGTCGCGCTCGACGTGCGGGACGTCGCCGGGTTCGTCGCGCCCAACCCGGGCGGCGTCGGCCCGATGACCCGCGCGATGCTGCTCACCAACGTGGTCGAGGCGGCCGAGCGGGCGGCCGGCTGACCGGCTCGTACGCTCGCGCGTGACCTGTGCCCCGCCTGTGCCCGGCCGTACGAGCCGGGCACGGGCCGGGCCGGGCCGGGTCAGCTGGCGCGGCGGCTCGACGTCGTGGGGGAGTGATGCGCCGGGTCGGTGGCCCGCTGCGTGGGGACCACCGGGGTCGGCCGCACGAGACCGAGCGCCACGACCTCGTTGGCCAGCCGGGTGCGCCGGTTGGTCCCCTCGGGGATGCGGAACTTCTGGTAGAGCCGCAGCAGGTGCTGCTTGACCGCGGCCTCCGTCACCACAAGGTCGTCGGCGATCTCCCGCGCGGTCGCCGGGGCGACGAACGCCTCGTCCGACAGCGCGGGCCGGCACAGCGAGGCCAGCACGTCGGCCTCGCGCCGGGTCAGCTCCGGCGCGGCGGCCCTGCGCAGCTCGACCTCGGGGGTGAAGTCCTCACGGGGGATGCCGCCGACCCGTGCCCGCGCGGCGCCGAAGGAGACCACGTCGCCGTCGTCGAGGACCCTCCGGGCGATCGGCCTGCCGTTCACCCGCGTGCCGTTGCGGGACAGGCCTAGATCAACGACGTACAGGTAGGGCCCGCGCCGGACGAATTCGGCGTGCAGCCGAGACACGCTCGGATCAGTCAGCCGGATGTCGACGCCCCTGCCCCGACCGATCGTTGTGATCTCGGGGCGCAGCGCTATGACCTCGCCGCTGTCCTCGATCCGAATGAACGGCCCCTCCACGGCAGTTCCTCCCCAGGTAGCCCGCCGTTACTTTCGCTACAGATCCGGCTTACCCAGACGTGGGGATCGGGAATCTCCTTTGCCGGAAGGAGAATCGCGCTTGAAATTGGTCTGGACCTCTGCGAGGTGCTTTGCCTGCTCACGGGTAGACTTCGGGCGAAGATAAGCGGAGGAAACACTCATGGCGGACAAGCCCACCAAAGGCCTCGCCGATGTCGTCGCCGCGTCCACAGCGCTCAGCGACATCGACGGGAAAGCCGGCCGGCTTTTCTATCGCGGCTACGACATCCACGATCTGGCCGGCCGCACCACCTTCGAAGAGACCGCGCACCTGCTCCAGCACGGCTCGTTGCCGACACGCGACCAGTTGGCCGCGTACGGGGCGGAGCTCGTCCGGGGCCGTGCTCTCGGGGGGCTGGTCGAGAGCAACATCCCGGAGATCGCCGGGAAGCAGGCGCCCATGGAGGCACTGCGCACCCTCGTCTCCCTGGCCGGCGCGGACGATCCGGACAAGGATTCCAACGCCGCCGACGCCAACCTGCGCAAGGCCGCGCGGCTCACGGCGCAGCAGCCCATCCTGGTCGCCCGCTACCACGCGGCCCGCATCGGCGGCTCGATTCCCGACGCGGATCCCGAGCTGAGCGTCGCGGCGAACTTCCTGTTGCAGATCACCGGGAGGGCGCCGTCACAGCGGGAGGTCGAGATCTTCGACGCCTGCCTGGTGCTGCACGCCGACCACACGATGAACGCCTCCACGTTCGCCGCCCGTGTCTGCGCCGCGACCCTGTCCGACATGCACTCGGCCATCGTCGCTGCCATCGGCACGCTGAAGGGCCCGCTGCATGGAGGCGCGAACGAGCAGGTCATGCGTACGCTGGAAGCGATCGACCCCACCGGGGTCGCGCAGGCCGTACGGGACAGGCTCGCGGCGGGTGAGAAGATCATGGGCTTCGGGCATCGGGTCTACAAGACGGAGGACCCGCGGGCGACGCATCTGCGGAAGATGTCGCGCGAGCTCGGCGAGGCGTCGGGCGACGACACCTTCTACCGGATGTCCAAGGAGATGGAGGAGGTCGTCTTCGCGGAGAAGGGCCTGTATCCGAATGTGGACTTCTACGCCGCGACGGTCTACCACTACCTCGGCATCCCGACGGATCTGTTCACCCCGGTGTTCTCGGTCAGCCGGATGTCCGGGTGGACCGCGCACGTGATCGAACAGCACGCCGACAACCGCCTGATCCGCCCGGACAGCGAGTACATCGGAGAGCGCGACCAGAAGTGGACGCCGATCGACGAGCGGTGAGCGGCGCAGCGAGCGCGCACGCGAACGCGACCGTGAGCCCGAGCGGTGAGCGGAATACCGCACTGAAACGAGAAGTGAGGGTCACCATAGGCGCTGGTGAGTGTGAGCGGTAAGCCCTGGGGGCCGTACCTGCTGGTTGCCGCGGGTACGGCCGCCGGGCTGGGCCTGATCGCCTTCGGCGTCGCCACGTGGGTGGGCGGCGCGGTCATCGGGTTCGCCTTGGTCGCGGGGGCGGCGCTTCGGCTGATCGTGCCGGACGACCGGGCCGGTCTGCTCGGGGTGCGAACACGCCGGATGGACGCCTTCGTGCTCCTGCTGCTCGGCGCCGCCCTGGTGGCGGGCTCGTTGAGCCTGCTGCTGCGCCTGCACAGCACCTAGTCACGGGCGCATTACGCCCGTCCGATAGCCTCAACGGCCAGTGAGCCTCAAAACGGACCGTCTGGCCAGTGTTAGTTCAGAAGGGGAACCACACGCATGCCCAAGATCAAGGTAGCGGGTCCGGTCGTCGAGCTTGACGGCGACGAGATGACCCGGATCATCTGGCAGTTCATCAAGGACCAGCTGATCCTTCCCTACCTCGACGTCGACCTGAAGTACTACGACCTCGGCATCGAGCACCGCGACGCCACCGACGACCAGGTCACGATCGACGCCGCGAACGCCATCAAGCAGCACGGCGTCGGCGTCAAGTGTGCGACGATCACGCCGGACGAGGCCCGGGTCGAGGAGTTCGGCCTGAAGAAGATGTGGAAGTCCCCGAACGGGACGATCCGCAACATCCTCGGCGGCGTCATCTTCCGTGAGCCGATCATCATGTCGAACGTGCCGCGGCTCGTTCCCGGCTGGACCAAGCCGATCGTGGTCGGCCGTCACGCCTTCGGCGACCAGTACCGCGCGACCGACATCAAGGTGCCGGGCGAGGGCACGCTCACTCTGACCTTCACCCCGAAGGACGGCAGCGAGCCGGTCGAGCTGAACGTCTTCGACTTCCCGGGCAGCGGCGTCGCGATGGCGATGTACAACCTGGACGACTCGATCCGGGACTTCGCCCGCGCCTCCATGCGGTACGGCCTGGCCCGCAACTTCCCGGTCTACCTGTCGACGAAGAACACGATCCTCAAGGCGTACGACGGCCGCTTCAAGGACATCTTCGCCGAGGTCTACGAGACCGAGTTCAAGGCGGAGTTCGACGCCGCCGGCATCACCTACGAGCACCGCCTGATCGACGACATGGTCGCCTCCGCGCTCAAGTGGGAGGGCGGCTACGTCTGGGCGTGCAAGAACTACGACGGTGACGTCCAGTCGGACACGGTCGCGCAGGGCTTCGGCTCGCTCGGTCTGATGACGAGCGTGCTGATGACCCCGGACGGCAGGACCGTCGAGGCCGAGGCCGCGCACGGCACGGTGACCCGGCACTACCGCCAGCACCAGCAGGGCAAGCCGACGTCCACCAACCCGATCGCCTCGATCTTCGCGTGGACCCGCGGCCTGCAGCACCGCGGCAAGCTCGACAACCAGCCCGAGGTGATCGACTTCGCCGCGAAGCTGGAGCAGGTCTGCGTCGAGACCGTCGAGGGCGGCCAGATGACCAAGGACCTGGCGCTCCTGGTGGGCGGCGACGCCGAGTGGCTGACCACGCAGGACTTCCTCGCGGCTCTGGACGAGAACCTGAAGAAGAAGATGGCCGGCTGATCCCGCCATCCGGTCACGGGGCCGCTCGCCTTCACGGCGGGCGGCCTTTTCCGTGTCCCTTGCCGTGTCCCTTGCCGTGTCCCTTGCTGTGTCCCTTGCTGTGTCCCGTTTCGCGCCCCTTTCGGGGTCCGCTCTCGCCCGCCTTCCGCGTTCCATGGGGCCCGTTTCCGCGTCCGTCGTTCCGTGACCACGTGTGGCCTCGCCGTACGCGGGTCACATGGTGGTCTCGGCGTGGTCTAGGCGTGGTCTAGGCGGGCTGGGAAACGGGCAACGGAGCCGTAAAGTTCTCATGGTCGATACTTTGCCGAATCGTGGGGGCGTGGGATGCCGAACGTCGCGCCGCTCGGACCGGGGGACCCGTCCCGGCTCGGGCCGTTCGTGCTGTCCGGCCGCGTCGGCGAAGGCGGCCAGGGCGTGGTCTACCTGGGAAGGAACGACGCGGGAGAGTACGCGGCGATCAAGCTGCTGCACGTCAAGTTCACCGGCGACGCCATGGCCAGGTCCAGGTTCGCCCGGGAGCTCCGGGCCGCCCAGCGGGTGGCGAGCTTCTGCACGGCCCGGGTGATCGCGGCCGACCTCGAAGGCGACACGCCGTACATCGCGAGCGAGTACATCGACGGGCGGTCCCTGCGCGAGGCGGTGGAGGAGAGCGGGCCGATCACCGGGGCCGCGCTGGAGCGGCTCGCGGTGGGCACGGCGACCGCGCTGACGGCGATCCACCACGCGGGGATCGTGCACCGGGACTTCAAGCCGGACAACGTGCTGCTCGCCCCTGACGGGCCGCGCGTGGTCGACTTCGGCATCGCCCGGATCATCGACTCGACCGGCACGATCACCAGCCGGGCGATCGGCACGCCCGCCTACATGGCCCCGGAGCAGATCTCGGGGGACAAGGTGGGCCCGCCCTCGGACGTGTTCGCCTGGGCGTCGACCATCGCGTACGCGGCGACGGGCACGGCGGCCTTCGGCGGCGACTCGATCGCGGTCGTGCTGAACCGCGTGCTCAACCACGACATCGACGTGAGCATGCTGCCCGAGCCGCTTCGCGGCGTGGTGCGCTCCTGCCTGAACAAGGCCCCCGCCGCCCGGCCGACCGCCGACAACATCCTGCTGCGCCTGCTCGGCCGTACCGAGTCGGGCGACGCGTCCACGGTGGTGCTGTCAGAAGGGGCCCACGCGGCCAGCCCGGACGCGGCGGACGCCACCCGTGCCATGCGCCTGCCCCGGGGGCAGGCGACGCGCCAGACGGCGGCACAGGGCTCCGGGGCGCGCGGTGTGCCGCCGCGGGGCATGGAACCGCAGCAGGTGAGGCCAGGGGGCGGGGAAAGCCTCGATGCGGGTTCGCCGGAGCCGCCGCAGGGTGGAAGACGGCGTCGCAGGGGCCGGGTCGTCGCCGCCGTCATGGCCGTGGTCGCCGCCGTGGCCGCGGGCGGGGCGCTGGCCGCCACGCGCCTGGGAGGCGACACGGTGGATCCGACGGCGACCAGCCGGGCGAGCGTGCCGGGGAAGACGCCCAGGTCGTCCACTCCCACCTACTCCACGGTCGTGGACAAGGCGCAGCGGACCCGGAGGCTCACGATCGGTGTGAAGGGCGACCTGCCCGGCATCGGCCTCGCACCGAACGGCGGCGCCTTCACCGGGTTCGACGTGGACGTGGCGACGTACGTCGCGGCCAAGATGGGCGTTCCCGCGAGCGGGATCACATTCCGGAGGATCGGCAGGGGCGATCGGGCGACGGCGCTCACCAGCGGTGACGTCGATCTGGTCTTCGCCACCTACGCGTACGACGACAACAAGGGGGACGACGTCGGCTTCGCCGGGCCCTACTACGTCGCGCACACCGACGTGCTGGTGGCGAAGGGGTCGCCGATCAGGCGGCTCGGCGACATGGAGGGCAGGCGCATGTGCGCTCCGCTGGGCAGCGGGGCCGTCGCCCTGATCCAGGACAGGGTGAACGTGGAGCCGGTCCCGGCGGACAACTACGCGGCCTGCATGGATCTGCTGGTCGCGGGCAAGGTGGACGCCGTCCCCGGCGACGACCTCATCCTCGCCGGGTTCGCGAACCGGGTGCCCAACCTCCGGCTCACCGTGCTCGGCCTCAAGCTGACCGACCAGCGTTACTCCGTGGGGATGCCCAAGGGGAACGCGCGTACATGTGAGGCCGTCCACGGGGCGATCTCCCGCATGTACGCCGACGGCACCATGAAGCAGCTGCTCAAGCGGCACTTCGGGAACGTCGACTTCGACCCCGAGGACGACCTTCCCGCCATGCTCACCTGCGGCTAGACGGCGCCTCCGGAAGCCTTGAGGTCGGCGATGGAATCGGTGGCCCACCCCACGGCCATCCGGGCCTGCCGGATGCCGAGGTCCAGCGCGTACCTGCCGTATCCCTTCTTCGACCTGGGATCGCCGAGTAGCTCCAGCTCGCGGAGCCTTTCCTCGAACGTCGCCTTCATGCGTTCCAGTACGGCGAGCGCCTCCTCCGGCTCCAGCAGCGGGGCGAGGAACGCCTGGAGCGCGACCTCGCTGCGCGGCACGGCCGAGGGCCTGTGCCCGACGAGCCAGCGGTGCAACGCGTCGCGGCCGTCCGGCGTGATCGTGTAGATCTTGCGCCCCCGGGCGCCCTCGGCCTCGACCGTGATCAGCCCGTCGGCCGCCATCTTGGCCAGCTCGGGATAGATCTGGCTGTGCCCGGCCTGCCACACGTGGGCGAGTGACGTCTCGAACTTCTTGGTCAGGTCGTACCCGCTGGCCGGGCCGGAGGCCGACAGCAGGCCGAGGAGTGCGATCCGCAGGGACATGCGCCCACTATAGCTGCGCGTTGACATGTCAGAAGTTACATGTCATTTTCAACATGTGAAGACAGACATGAACAAGAACGGGCTCCTCCTGTTCGCCGTGCTGGGCGGCATGTTCCTCGCCATGCTCGACCAGACGATCGTGGGCACGGCGCTGCCCCGGATCACCGCCGAGCTGGGCGGCGCCCGGCTCTACACCTGGGTCGTGACCGCGTACCTGCTCACGTCCACCGTGACCGTCCCGCTGTACGGCCGGCTCTCCGACGCGTACGGCAGGAAGCCGCTGCTCCTGGTCGGTGTGACGATCTTCCTCGCGGGCTCCGCCCTGAGCGGGGTGGCTCAGGACATGGGCCAGCTGATCGCGTTCCGCGGGCTCCAGGGCCTCGGCGCGGGCGCGCTGCTGCCGCTCTCCCTGGCCCTGGTCGTCGATCTCTTCCCGCCGGAGCGCAGCGGCCGGGTGCAGGGGGCGCTCGGCGGCGTGATGGCGCTGAGCTACATCGCGGGGCCGTTCCTCGGCGGCCTGTTCACCGACCACGCGAGCTGGCGCTGGGCCTTCTACGTCAACGTCCCCATCGGGCTCGTGCTGATCGCGATCATCTGGTTCCGGCTGCCGCACCGTCCCGGCGACGCGGGCGGGGCGCGCCCCGACTACCTCGGCATCGCGGTCTTCACCGCCGCCATCAGCGCGCTGCTCGTCGGCCTGACCGAGAAGGGCGTCGACGGCAACTCCTGGACGAGCGTCCCCGTCGTCGGCCCCATCGCCGCGGCCGCCGTCCTGATCGCCCTGTTCGTCCTGGTCGAGCGGCGGGCCGCGCAGCCGATCGTGCCGCTGCACCTGTTCGCCAACCGGACCTACACCCTGGTCAACGTGGCCTCGTTCGCCACCGCCTCGTGCATGTACGCCGGCGTGGTCTTCCTGCCGCGTTACTTCCAGGAGGCACAGGGAGAGAGCGCCACCTCCTCGGGCCTGCGCATCTACCCGCTGATGCTGGCCATGGTCGTGGGCAGCGCCGTCACCGGCGCGCTCATCTCGCGCAGCGGCCGCTACAAGCCGTGGCTGGTGATCGCGCCGTTCTTCCTCATCGCGGGGACCGTGCTCTGCGTGAACGTGGCCGTGGACTCGCCCGCGCTCGCGCTCGCGGGCTGGATGGCGCTCATCGGTCTCGGCATGGGCCCGATGTTGTCCGGGCTCACCGTGGCCATCCAGAGGGCCGTGCCTCCGCGGTTCATCGGCACGGCCAGCGCCAACCTGACCTTCTTCCGGCAGATCGGCGGGTCCGTCGCCCTCGCGGTCGGCGGCACGGCCTACGGCTCGGTCGTCGCCCGGGAGGCGCCGCTCTCCGGCCTGCCCGCCGCGCACGCCGCCGCGAGCGCCACCGTCATCCCCTGGCTCGGCGTCGTCGGCGCGGTCGTCGCCCTCGTCGCGCTCGCCCTGATGCCCGACCACCGGATCGACCCCGCCGAGGCCGTACGTGGGACAGAGGAGGCGGCGTTCGCGCAGGCGGGATGATGTTGACGACCTCCGCCCGGGACGGCGTGTCGGGGCGCCGCGCGCCAGCGGTACCCCATTGAATTGATCTCTAACGTTTCGGGGGAGCACGAATGGGTCGTCGGGTCATCATGGTCGTCGCGGGTCTCGCCTGCCTGATCGCCACCGGAGCGCCACGCGCGGCGCTCGCGTCGGAACAGTGGGGCGGAGCGGATCTCGGTGTCGAGATGTCGGCGTCGCCCAGGGTCGCCCAACCGGGCCAACCGCTGGTCTACGACGTGCGGGTGCACAACAACGGCCCGGGTGACGCGGTGCTCCCGGTGCTCACGATCCGGCTCCCGAGGGACGTCAAGGTCATCAACGTCAACGTGGCGGAATGCCGGGCCGGGCGCGGCACCAACGAGATCATCTGCCGTTCGCCAGGCGACGTGCTCGCGACCGGCAGCGGCGGAGTGACGATCACCGGACTGGTACGGCCGGCCGCGCACGGCACCCTCCGCGCCCAGGCGGAGCTCTCCTCCCAGATCGTCGATCCCCATCAGGAGGACAACACCGCGGAGACGGTCACCCAGGTCGCCGAGGGGGCCGACCTGGCCGTCCGGCTCGCGCCCACCGCGCGTACGGCCGTGCCGGGCGAGCCGTTCACCATGAAGGCCACCGTGCGCAACCGGGGGCCGGAGGTGGTGCGGGACGCCTACGTGTTCTTCCAGCCCGCGCGGGCCCACTTCCTGTCCGCGGCGGGCGCGCGCTGCCAGGGCGCGGCGGGCTACGTCGGCTGCGCGCTGCCTCCGATCAGGTCGGGTGCCCGGAACCTGGTCGAGCTGATGTTCCGGGTGCCGCAGCGGGTCACCCGACCGATCGGCGCGCGGGCCACGGTCTACTCGCGCCAGGTGGGCGACCGGCGACCGGCCAACAACGAGGCGGTCATGCGGGTCGCCATGGCGACCGGTTCGGGCGGGGTGACCGCTGCCGGGCCCGCGGGCTACGGGGCGGGCCACACGGGGCCGGTGGGCTACCCGGGTCTCGCGGGCCACGCGGGCCACGCGGACTCCGCGGATCAAGCAGGGCAAGCGGGGCAGGTGGGCGCTGTGGGACCGGCGGGTTCTACGGAGCGGATCGGTTCAGTGGGACGTGCAGACCGGGGCCGCGGTCGTGGACATGCGCTGGGGCGTGACACCCGCCGGGGGGCCACCGGTGGCGAACACCACGCCGGCGGCCGCCGCCAGGCTGCCGAGCAGGACGAGAGCCACCAGCGCGGCCCGTATGACCAGCGGGGAAAGCCCGTCCACTCGCACACATGAGATCCCATCACAATTCACCGATCGAATCCGGGTTTTACGACCGGAGGGCGGTCCAGGCGTCCCGCACGATCGTGTGCAACGACGTGTGATCGGGCTTCCAGCCGAGCTCCCGCTGGATCTTCTCGGACGACGCGACCAGCACGGCCGGGTCGCCCGGCCGCCGGGGGCCGACCTCGACGGGGATCTCGTGCCCGGTGACCTCACGGCACACGTCGATGACCTCGCGCACCGAGAAACCGGCGCCGTTGCCCAGGTTGTAGACGGTGTGTGTACCGGCCGCGCAGGCGTCCAGGGCGAGCAGGTGCGCGCGGGCGAGGTCGGTGACGTGGACGTAGTCGCGGACGCAGGTCCCGTCCGCGGTCGGGTAGTCGGTGCCGAACACGCTGACGGACTCCCGCTCGCCGAGCGCCACCTTGAGGATGTTCGGGATCAGGTGCGTCTCGGCCGCGTGGCGCTCGCGGAAGCGGCCGTACGCGCCCGCGACGTTGAAGTAGCGCATGCTGACCGCGGCCAGGCCGTACAGGCCGGCGAAGGCGGAAAGCGCGGTGTCGACGGCGAGCTTCGACGCGCCGTAGGGGTTGGTCGGCCTGGTCGGGGCCGTCTCCGGGATCGGCGTGCTCTCCGGCTCGCCGTACGTCGCGGCCGTCGAGGAGAAGACGATCCGGCCGACGCCCGCCTGCCGCATCGCCTCCAGGAGGGCGAGGGTGCCGCCGAGGTTGTGCGACCAGTACAGCCCGGGCCGGTCCACGGACTCGCCGACGAGGGACTTGGCGGCGAAGTGCAGCACGCCGTCGAACCCTTCTTTCAGCAGGCCACCGGCTTCGGTGATCGACCCCTCGACGAACCGCGCGCCGTCGGGGACCGCGTCGGCGTGACCGGTCGACAGGTCGTCGAGCACCGTGACGTCGTGCCCGGCCTCGACGAGCAGCGCCGCCACGACGCTGCCGATGTACCCCGCGCCACCCGTGACCATCAGCCGCATTGTTTGCTCCTGATTGAATTTGTTGGATTATGTACGACCTCGCCCAGCTTACGCGGTGGAGATGAGGCGCGGGTTAAATGCCAGGCAGTAGGGTGACCCGATCAGCACCGTGCGAACGGATCGAAGGCGTGAGCGAGACTAGTGCCCCTCCCGTCAATCTTTGCCCTGTCGCGTCGCCCAGGGCGGCACCTCGCCGCGTTGTCGCCCCACCCACGAAAACTCCGCGCAGGCTCGGAGTTTCCGCGGGGCCCGGGAATGTCGGCCGTAGGCTCCGCTACGACCTCCTCCTCCGCCTTGTGACGCACCACCCCGGACACCGCTCCTTCCGGGCGAACCTTGCCGGTCACGGCACTGGCGATCGGACCGGCGAGCACGGGTCCCGTGCCCATGCCCGCGAGGAGCGGCCGTGAGCGTCGCGGTGAGCATCCCCCTTGTCCTGATGTTCATCCTGATCTGCGGATTCTTCGCGGCGGCGGAGATGGCCATGGTCACCCTGCGGGAGAGCCAGATTCGCAGGTTGAGCCAGCAGGGGCGCAGGGGCGCGCGGGTGCAGAAGCTCGCGCGGGATCCCAACCGCTTCCTGTCCGCCGTCCAGGTCGGCGTGACGGTCGCGACGGTCCTGTCCGCCGCGCTCGGCGCGGACACGCTCGCGGACCGGCTCGAACCGGTCCTCGAAGGCTGGGGGCTGTCCGCGAGGGTCGCCGCGCCGGTCGCGTTCGGGCTGGTCACGCTGGCCATCTCGTACGTCACGCTGGTGTTCGGCGAGCTCGCGCCCAAACGATTCGCGCGGCAGCGGGCCGAAGGGACGTCCCTCATGGTCGCGCCGCTGCTCGACCTGGTCGCGACCCTGTCCCGGCCGGTGATCTGGCTGCTGTCCGTGTCGACCAACGGCGTGGTCCGTCTGCTCGGCGGCAATCCCTCGGCCGACCGCGCGGCGATGACCACCGAGGAACTGCGCGACATCATCGTGGGCCACAAGGAGCTCACCCAGGACGAGCGCAACGTGATCGCCGAGGTGTTCACGGCGGGCAAGCGCCGGCTCAGAGAGGTCCTGCTGCCCCGCACCGAGGTCGAGTTCATGGCCGCGGACACGCCGCTCGCCGAGGCGGCGGTGCTCGCGGCGACGATGCCGCACTCCCGTTTCCCCGTCTATCGCGACTCCTATGACGACATCATCGGATTCGTGCACGTACGGGATCTGCTCGACCCCGTGTTGACCGGGCGCATCGAGCCCATCAGCGAACTCGTGCCGATCAGGCCGGTCAAGCTGGTGCCCGCCACCAAGCGCGTGCTGCCGACACTCGCCGAGATGCGGGACGAGGGACACCACCTGGCGATCGTCGTGGACGAGTACGGCGGCACCCGCGGCATCGTGACACTGGAGGACCTGGTCGAGGAGCTCGTCGGCGACATCCGCGACGAGTACGACGAGGCCGGGAGGGCCGTGCGCGTCGTCGCCGGGGTCATCGAGATCGAGGGCCTGGTCAACCTGAACGACTTCGCCTCCGAGACCGGCATCAGGCTCCCTGAGGGCCCCTACGAGACGCTCGGCGGCTATGTCATGGCGGCGCTCGGGCACCTGCCGCAGATCGGGGAGACCGCGGAGGCGCCGGGGGCCAGGCTGACCGTGACGGAGATGGACGGCCGGCGGGTCTCCCGCGTGCGCGTGATCCGCACCCCCACCACCGTGGACGCGCCCGGAACGGAGGAGTGAGCGTGTCACGGGCACGGTCGTTCTGCTGACAGAATGAGGTGCTATGGATCGTCCTCGCGTGCTCTCCGGAATCCAGCCCACCGCCGATTCTTTCCACCTCGGAAACTATCTCGGCGCGGTCCGGCAGTGGGTGGCGATGCAGGAGACCCATGAGGCGTTCTACTGCGTGGTCGACCTGCACGCGATCACCGTCAACCCGGCCCCGGAGGAGCTGCGTCGCCGCACCCGGATCGCCGCCGCGCAGCTGTTCGCGGTCGGGCTCGATCCTGAGCGCTGCACGGTCTTCGTCCAGAGCCACGTGCGCGAGCACACCGAGCTGGCCTGGATGCTGAGCTGCCAGACCGGGATGGGCGAGGCCGCCCGGATGACCCAGTTCAAGGACAAGGCGGCTAAGTACGGCGAGAGCGCGGCCGGGGTCGGCCTGTTCACCTACCCGATCCTGATGGCCGCCGACATCCTGCTCTACCAGGCCGACCAGGTGCCGGTGGGCGTCGACCAGAAGCAGCACCTGGAGCTCACCCGCGACCTCGCGCAGCGGTTCAACAGCCGCTTCGGGCAGACGTTCAAGGTGCCCAACCCCTACATCCTCAAGGAGGTCGAGAAGATCACCGACCTCCAGGAGCCGACGGCCAAGATGTCGAAGTCGTCGTCCAGCCCGCAGGGCATCCTCGACGTGCTGGAGCAGCCCGGTCCGCTCCGTAAGAAGGTCATGCGCGCGGTCACCGACACCGGCACCGAGGTCCTCGCCGACGAGGAGAACAAGCCCGGCGTCACCAACCTGCTGCGCATCCAGTCGGCGCTGAGCGGCACCCCGATCCCCGAGCTTGAGGCGCGGTACGCCGGGCAGGGATACGGCACCTTCAAGAAGGACGTGGCCGAGCTGGTCGTCGACACGTTCACGCCGATCAGGGAGCGCACGGAGAAGCTGCTGGCCGACGAGGCCGAGCTGGACAAGCTGCTCGCCGCCGGTGCCGAGCGCGCGCGCGAGGTGGCCCGCGAGACCATGGCCGAGGTGCGTGAGCGCATGGGGTTCCTGCCCACTTCCTCCTGATCCGATTTCCAGGCGGCGGTCCGGGGCAGTCCTCCGGCGGGGGTGGTCATGTTCGCGCGGATCATGCGGCTCGTCGAGAAGGTCAAGGCCCGCGGCCGTCGTCTGATGGAGCGGGAACGCATCAGGTTCCCCTGGTTCGACCACCTCGTCCGCACCGTCCACCGCTATCAGGTGCAGTCGGCCACCCGGTTGGCGGGGGCGGTCACCTACTTCGCGTTCCTGTCGTTCTTCCCGCTGATCGCACTGGGTTTCGCGGTGCTCGGCTTCGTCCTGGCGGTCCGCCCGGACGCGCAGCAGGCGCTCATCACCGCGATCAACCAGCAGCTCCCCGGGCTCGCCGACCGGCTCCAGATCAACCAGATCGCCGGAGCCAGGGCGGGCGCGGGCACCTTCGGCCTGGTCGGCCTGCTGTACGCCGGGCTCGGCGCGGTGGACGCGATGCGCTCCGCGCTCCGTGACATCTGGATGAGCTGCGAGCCGCGGCTCGACTTCTTCCGGGCCAAGCTCAGGGACCTTGTCACGCTGGTCTTCATCGGGACGACCCTGCTCGTGTCGGCCGTCATCAGCGCCCTCGCCACCGGGGCGACGAGCGCGGTGGCCGACTGGCTCGGCCTGGGCACCTCCTGGTTCGCGGGGGCCGCCATCCGGGTCGCCGGTTTCCTCGCCGGAGTGGGCGCGGACCTGTTGCTCTTCCTGATCTTGTTCGGCTGGGTGGCCCGGTCCTCGCAGCCGTTCCGTGACGTGCTCAAGGGCGCTGTGGTCGGCGCCGTCGCGTTCGGCGTGCTCAAGCAGTTCGCGGCGCTGATCCTGGCCAAGACGCTGCACAACCCGGTGTACGGCACGTTCGCCGTCGTCGTGGGTCTGCTGATCTGGATCAACCTGTCGGCCCGTGTCGTCCTCTACGCCGCCGCGTGGACGGCCACCTCGGGGATGGGCCCACCCCCCGAGCC